>NZ_JBWGPQ010000023.1:0-43004 GCF_056331585.1 Thermanaerothrix sp. | reverse complement strand
CACGAGCGCACAAAACGGTTGACATTTCCCCTTCCCAGGGTTAAACTAAGACCATCCGACAAGTGCATAGTACGCCTTCGGGGCAGGGTGAGGGAGGTGCGCCTCCCAATTCCCGATCGGTGGTGAAAACCCACGAGCGTCTTACGACGCAGGATCCGGTGGAATTCCGGAGTCGACGGTAAAGTCCGGATGGGAGAAGGCGTGATGTAAAAACCCTTGAACTGGGTTGTATTCAGATGCCCCGAAGACGTTTATGCCTTCGGGGCATTTACGTTTGGGAGTCAACCGGAATGACAACGCACGTTAAGGCAATGACCCAATCCCGAGCTAAGCTTCCCCATTGGTTAACCCAAAGTGCCTGGACGCTGGCATCGCTCGGGTTAGCCGTAGCCGCGTGGGAACTTATCGTGCGCCTCACCCGTTTGCCTCCTTTTATCCTCCCCTCACCCGGGCAGGTGGGCGCGCGTTTTGGCATCGCCTTGGCCGACGGCTCCCTGGTGCGCCATACCCTGGCCACCCTGCAAGAGGTCTGCCTGGGATTGGGGATCGGCGTCACCCTCGCCACCTTCCTGGGTTACCTGCTGGCACGCTCACCCCTATTGGAACGCCTGATCGGGCCGTATCTGGTTGCCAGTCAAGCCATTCCGACCGTGGCGATCGCGCCCCTGCTGGTGATCTGGTTTGGGCCGGGCATGCTTTCCAAGGTGCTCATCTGCGCCCTGATTGTTTTCTTCCCCGTCCTGGTCAACACAGTCGTTGGGGTAAGGGCGGTGCCGCGCGACTTGCGCGCGCTGATGCACACCCTGCGCGCCACCCGCTGGCAGACCTTGCGCTACCTGGAAATTCCTGCTGCCCTGCCACTCTTCCTGGGAGGCTTGCGCATCGGAGCGACCCTTTCGGTCATTGGCGCCGTGGTGGGCGAACTGGTGGGGGCTAACCGCGGCCTGGGCTTCTTGATCAACGTCGGGCGTGGTCAGTACGATACCGCCCTGGTCTTTGTCGCTACATTCACTTTGATGACGCTGGCACTGGGGCTCTATGGGCTGGTGCTACTCGCTGAGTGGCGCCTCTTGCGGTGGCAAGGCAGTCCACGCGATCATCACTGATCCTTTTCAAGAAACGGAGCGTAACCTTCATGAGAGAGTCCTATCCCCGTTCATTCCGTTGGTTTGTGGGTCTAACCCTCCTGATTCTGGGCAGCAGCATGCTGTGGGGATGCCGTGCGGCGGCAACCGCGCCCACAATTACCCCCACCCCAACCGCGATTCGCCTGCCGGTGGGCTATATCCCCAATATTCAGTTTGCCCCGCTCTATGTCGCCATCGAGAAGGGCTACTTCCGCACCGAAGGGCTGGAGGTTAGCCTAGATTACAGCATGGAAACGGATAACGTGGCGCTGGTCGGTGCAGGCAACCTGCCGTTTGCCATCGTCTCCGGCGAGCAAGTGTTACTTGGGCGGGCACAAGGCTTACCGGTTGTTTACGTCATGGCCTGGTATCGCGATTACCCGGTTGGGGTTGCGGCACCCCAGGGGCTGGGTGTACGCACACCAGCCGATTTGCGCGGGCGGCGCATTGGGCTACCCGGCTTGTACGGCGCCAGTTATATCGGACTGCGCGCTTTGCTCTCGGCGGGAGGCGTGCCCGAGGACGAGGTGCACCTGGAAGCCATTGGGTACAATCAGGTCGAAGCCCTGATCAGTGGCCAGGTAGATGCTGCCGTAGTGTACGTGACCAACGAGCCGATCCAGTTACGCGCCCGCGGCTACGCCGTGGATGTGCTCCGTGTGGCCGACTATATGGCATTAGTCTCCAATGGGCTCATCACCAACGAGCGCACCCTACGGGAACAGCCTGAACTGGTGCGGGGCATGATCCGCGCCATCACGCGTGGGTTACAGGATACGATCAACGATCCCGAGGGCGCCTATGCCATCAGCGAGAAATACGTGGAAAACCTGGCTCAGGCCGACCGCGCGGTGCAAATGGACGTGTTGACCACCTCCATCAGGTTGTGGCAGCAAGCCCCGTGGGGCTATAGTGACCCCCAGGCGTGGGAGAATATGGCCCGAGTGCTGCGTGAGATGGGGCTGCTTACCCAACCCCTGGAGATCACCCAGGCTTACAGTAACGCTTACTTGCCACAGGGGCAACCATGAACGAGGTCACCCCACCCGCGCTCGATATTTCTCACCTGAGCGTCAATTTTGAAAACGGCAGTGGGGAACTGCAAGCCCTGGACGATGTGACCTTTCGGGTCTGGCCGCAGGAATTTGTGTGCCTGCTCGGGCCTTCAGGGAGTGGCAAAAGCACCTTGCTGCGCGTCCTGGCCGGGTTGGTACCGCCCACCCGGGGCGAAATCCGCTTTTCTGGCGATCACCCCCCGCGCATTGGCTATGTTTTTCAGTACGCCAACCTGATGCCCTGGCGCACCGTGATCGAAAATATTATGCTCCCCTTGGAATTGCAGGGGGTCTCCCTGCAGGAAGCACGCCACCAAGCCCAAACATGGGTCGAACGGGTGGGGCTGAGCGGCTTCGAATCGGCCTGGCCGCGCGACCTTTCGGGGGGCATGGCACAGCGGGTGGCCATCGCGCGGGCGCTGATTCACGACCCCGACCTGCTCTTGCTGGATGAACCTTTCGGCGCGCTGGATGCCCTGACACGCGAGCGCATGGGCGCAGAATTGCTGCACCTTTGGCAATCCCAGCGCAAGACGGTGCTAATGGTCACACATTCTATCTCAGAAGCCCTGCTATTGGCTGACCGTGTACTGGTCTTCACCCCCCGTCCGGGACGGGTCAGCCTGGACCTGACAGTGCCTCTGCCCCGCCCACGCAGCGACGATCTGCGCTACACGCTGGAATTTGCCCATCTGGCCCGTCGGTTGCGTGAAGCCATTGGATAATCAAGGACTCAACGCCCAGAAGCGCACTAACCCCTCTTCATCGGCGGTAAGCAACTGAGCACCATCCGGGGTGAAGCGCAGCCCGTGGACAGGGCGGGTCGGTCCTTCTAAGCGCTGTTGTAACTGCCCATCGCTCAGCGTCCACACATATAAAGCCGGATCCTCACCGCTGGCGGCCAGGCGCTTGCCATCGGGCGCAAAAGCCAGGGCGAAGATCATCCCGCTCGGGCCACGCAAGACGTTCATCTGATTGCCCTCGCCATCCCACAGCCAAATACCTCCATCTTCATTACCGCCGGCCAGAATCTCGCCGCGGGGCGAATAGGCCAACCGCAAGGTGCGCCCGGTTTCGGGGATGCGTGTGAAAAGGACGGTGCGTGTGCTCAAGTTCCACACCAGGGTGCGGCCATCTTCCAGGGCTGCCGCCAGGCGGTTGCCATCCGGCGAGAACGCCAGCGCAAAGACGTTGCTCCCCGCCGGTAAGGTCACCGTGGGGAGGCTGTTTTCTTCGCGTGGTACCACCCGCACCTGCCCACCCGCTCCGGCCAGGGCGATTTGCTGGCCATCCGGCGAGAACGCCAGCGCCGTAACCGGCGCCGTGCTCAGGGTACGGCTCACTTCGCCGCTTTCTACATTCCATAGTCGCGTCGCTGCACCGTTGGTGACCAGCCAGCGCCCATCCGGTGAAAAGGCCAGGCGCGGTGGGTTGGCCGGGTTTTCCAAGTAGCGCACGCGCACCAGGGTCGTCGCATCATACAGCCCCACCCCGGTCTGCGTGGCCACCGCGATCAGGTTCGCGCGGTTAGACCCATCCAAGGCAAGGATCGGCACGCCCAGGGCAAGTTGAGGCGGGCCGACGGTGGGTTCAGGGGTTGCCGTTGGCGGGACGGGCGTTTCTGCGGCCGTCGTGTCCTCCGGTGTGATTTCCTCGGTCAACATGATCTCTTCGGTCGGGAGAACGTCCTCGGTAAGCACCACCTCGGTGGTCGCCAAAGGCCAGGTAGGCTCAGCGGGGGGCGGATTTTCCAGGGCTGGGGTTGCGGCAGGGAAAAGCACCGCCACCCAACCGGGCACAGGACTGCCCGGCCAAAACCAGAGCGCCAGGCCCAGGATAGCCACAACCAACATCAAAATAACACCCCACGCCGGGCGTCCGTGTAAACGGCTGACCCGGCGCAGGGCATCAACCTCAGACGCCGGCGCCTCTTGGGCCTGGCGCACCGAAGAAACCGAAGGCGGTTCCGGCGCAACCGAGGGAGTTGGGGCGGGTGACGGGCGCGGCGCGGCAGAAGGCGGCGAGGACGGGGTGCCCTCACGGCGCGACGGCGCCGCCCGGGTTGGGGTGCCCTCTGCCGATGATGAAGGCTCTATCCGCGCGCTGATAATCGCCAGGGCTTTGGTGATGTTGGCACTGCGCGGAAGGTGCTTTTGGGCCTTGCGCAGAATCTGCAGGCGTGTCGCATCGTTGGGTTGGGTATCCGCCAGCCACAGCCAGGCCGCCTCGTTGGTCGGCTCAGCGCGTACAATCTCTTCCAGTATTTCACGCGCGGCCGCCTTGTGACCACTGCGGGCCAGTTCAATCGCGCGGATCAGGCGTTCCGAGGGCATAAGACTATTATAGCCCGACTTGTCTTATCCATCCCTAGCCCGCAATCACCCCCAGGCGTTTGCCGACGCGGGCAAATGCCTCCAGGCCACAGTCAAGGTCCTCACGACTGTGGGCTGCCGAAAGCATGACGCGAATGCGCGCTTTTCCCTTAGGCACGGTGGGGTAACCGATGGCCATGGCAAACACACCCTCGGAGAACAGCTCGCGGCTGAATTGTTGCGCCAGCGGTGCCTCCCCCAGCATGATCGGGGTGATTGGGGTCACGCTCTGCCCGGTATCGAAGCCCAGGCGGCGCATCTCGGCTTTGAAGTAACGGGCATTCTCCCATAACCGATCCACCAATTCGGTGGACTCTTCCAGCACGTCAATCGCGGCGATGGTGGCCGCTACATCTGCCGCCGGCACTGCTGAGGAGAAGAGGAACGGACGTCCACGCTGGCGCAGCCATTCCACGACCAGACTGCTCCCGGCGACCGCCCCACCAACCACACCGAACGCCTTGGAGAACGTGCCAACCTCCACATCCACTTTTCCATGCAGACCGAAGTGATCCACAATTCCGCGCCCGCCTTCACCCAAAACACCCTCACCATGGGCATCATCCACCATCAGCATCAGATCATACTTGCTGCTGATGGCGTAAATCTGATCCAGCGGCGCAATATCGCCATCCATGCTAAAGACGCCATCCGTCACCACCAGGCCGCGGCGGTAGGTGCCCTGGGCTTCCTGAATTTTTTGCTCCAGGTCGTTAGGATTGCAATGGGCATAGCGCACGATCCGGGCGCCGGAAAGGCGGCAACCATCAATGATACTGGCGTGGTTGAGTTCATCGGAGAAGATGATATCTTCTTTGCCCACCAATGCCGGGATGGCGGCCAGATTGGCGCAGAAACCGGACTGGAAGGTCACCGCCGCCTCAACCCGCTTGAAGGCGGCCAGGCGGCGCTCCAGTTCCAGGTGCAGGTCAAGGGTGCCGGCAATCGAACGCACCGCCGCCGGCCCCACGCCATAGCGCACCAATGCCTCGCGCGCGGCAGCCACCAGGCGGGGATGATTGGCCAGCCCCAGGTAATTGTTGGAACAGAAGTTAAGCACGCGCCGACCATCTACCTCAAGCCATGCTCCCTGGGCCGAGGAAATGGTGCGAATAGTGTTATACAACCCACTGGCTTTCAGCGTTTCCAACTCGTCCTGAATCCAAGCCAGGCGTTTGGAAATGTGAACCTCATGCGACGTCATGACTCACCTCGGGAGAAGGATACAAGAGGATAAAATATGACAGGCTTCAAAATCCAAACCCGGTTAGGTAGACCCTACCGCCATAACGATTATAGCACGGTCAAATTTTCTCCTCAGCCACGAAAATGAAGCCGTTTTTCTCAGGGTTTTGACGCGATTTCAGGCTTTTCACCCCGCCCAAAAATAAAAACAGGGGCGGGTGACCTGCCCCTGTCCAATAACACCGTAAGCCTAACAGCGCTCAGGGAACGATGATCCCATTTAACGCACCGCTGAGACCAGGAATACGATACCCCTCACACGTGGCCGGGGAAATCAGGTAAAGCGCCCCTTCCGGGTCTTCCTCGGTGATTAGACTGACGCCTAGGAAGCGTCCCGTCTTCTCCCAGGCCAAACCATTGATGGCTAATCCTCGTGGCGCTAAGATCAATCGGGCGGGCTCCCCATTCATGGGTTTAAGGTAAAGGCTACGATTATCGTCTCCACGGTACGCTATCCATTGACCGTCGGATGAAAGAACAGCCATCGGCGCCTTGCGCGAAGACCGTTCAAGGGTGAAGAGATCGCTAGTGATCCCGGTCTGTAGATCTACGGCTCTGAGCAGAAAGCCCTCAGCATGGCCGGGAATCGTGTAATAGAGACGCGTCCCATCCAGTGACCATCCTGCAATACTTTCATAACCCAGATTGGAAAACCACTGCATCCGGTTATCCTTGAGCCGAAGGACAAAAATCCCATATTGCCCGTCGGCATTAACGCCGGCAACGTACTGCGCATCGGGGGACCAGGATAAACTACCACCGAATTGACCGGGGATCACCGTCGTTTCACCGCTTGCCAGGTTTTGGATGACCAGCCCTTCCTCAGTCGCATAGGCGAGATGGTCACCATCCGGGCTCATCGCAGCGCGTGCACTTCCCTGAACGAGGATTTGCGACCGGGCGCCAGGTAGATCGGCACGCACAATCTGCATTTGGGGACGGATCTGAGAGACAACGACGGTACCTTTCAGACCTGAGGGAGGATTGGGAAGGGTGGCCATGGTGTTGGCATCCAAACAAACCTCTGGGGAAGAGGTGTCCCTCGCTCCTGATTGCACCGACGGGGGCGCCCAGGTTGTGGACAAAAGCGGTGTAGATTCAACCTTCCAGAGATGGGTGATGTGGAGATTCAGGTGACCAACCGGACGTTGGGTGAAACTGAGGCTCTTTCCAATTCGTCCCGAACCATCACGTCCGCCCCCACCGCCTATAGCCGAAACCCCTTCAACCTCAACGCTCAAGTCGTAAAGGCCAGGGTCGTTCGCCTCAAAGAGGAAGGTATAACCTTCGCGTGAATCTGCGGTCACGGACACCAAACGAATGTGGAAGCGATCAAGGGGGATCTCCTGATTGAAGGTCCAGGTCTGCCCCGGTTGAGGTGCACCTCCCAAATCTAACGGAATGACCACGGGTGCCGGGAGCACACTTTCGGTGATCACGCTGCTCGGAAATTCAAGCGTAATCGGGAACGCAATATCCTTGGCTTTGAACTGTAAAGCCCATGGAATGCTTCCGGATGCTGTAGAGTCATCCCAGGGTTGAACATCGCTAGGATAAGAATAGGATACGTTATTACCCCGCGCATCCGTGACTACCGGCACCCCGGTAATTTCCAGCCACTTGCCCTCAGGAAGGTTGGAATGCACTGCTCCCATTAAGATATAGCCCTCCGCCGTCTCAATCATCTTTTTGACCTGAACCTCGGCCTCGGGGGAATGATCGCCCTGCAACATCGAACTCGGGGTTAGGGTTGGCGTATGGTTCACTGGCAAGGTTGGGGTGGTTAAATCCACGACCGGCAGAACATTAAAATCGGGCGGTGCGGGCACAAAACGAAGCGGTAACTGCCAGTTGGAAGGCACACGACCGGGAAGCGTATTGAAAATGCAAGGCAAGACAAACGTTGCTTCATTCACATCCGGCGGAATAGGCGCTTCTAATGCTTGGCGTGTTCCGTCCGGCAGGATCAGATAAGGGGACTCGGTACACCCCATGACACTCTCGGCTTGAGGATAAGCGGAAAGTGGCACACCCGAAACCCCATAATCAATTCGGGTTTCGGTGGCTGTGAGAACGGCCTGATTCACTGCCACAGTGATCCCATCTTGGGTCAGGCTTACCGGCTGCGCCAAAATCCGTAACGGTGCACTGGTTTCCACCAAGCCAAAGCCCGGCACATAACCGAGAAAATGCTGAATGGCAGCATACACTCGCTGCGGTCCAAGAATGAGGGTACCCAACATCATGGCTAAAAACACCAAGCCCACTAGGGACCAGGCAAGACGGGGTCTGCGCGCATGAAATCCAGACCGCCTCGCTTGATTGGCACACTCTATCAGGTCCATCTCCAACCGATCCACAAAGTCACTGCGGATCGGCGGGACGTTAAAAGCGCGCCGAACCTCGTCTTCGAACTGGGTGGGAAGATCATGGTTACTCATAAAAGACCTCCATTTGAGCCTGCAAGCGAGCCAACGTTCGTTGCGTGGCTTTTTTAACCGCCGATTCACTCCGGTGGAGCACCTGGGCCATCTCTACGTAGGTCATCTCACCCAGGAAACGCAACCGCAACAATTCACGTTCTTCCTCAGGAAGATTCGGCGATAAGTTTTGACAACGTAGCCACTCGTTCTGAACGAATGACCTCCGATAACGGGTCCCGTTCATTCGAATCGGCTAAATTTTCCAGGATTGGGGCGGATCGTTGGCGACGAAAGTGGTCCATCACTTTGCTGCGCGCAATGGCAAATAACCACGCCGCAAATGAGCCGCTGTTCCGAAACCTGGGGAGATTTTCCAGGGCGCTCAAGAAGGTTTGTGCCGTCAGATCCTCGGCTTCAGGCACTTGCCCAACGCGGCTGTAGATGTAACGAAAAACTTGCTCGACATATTTACGGTACAGAAGATTGAATGAAGCGGGATCCCGCTGTGCCGAATGGATGAGAAAAATCTCATCATGAGCGGTTAGGTCAACAAACTCTCCAGGATCAGTCAGGTCACGATCATCCATTTATTGCTCCTAAGGGTTTCCAAAGATGGGTATCGGCTGACGTCAAGCCTCACTCTCACAAGTTAAGACGGATAACATTGGGGTTGGGGACATTTTAAATTTCGGAAAAACGGCCACATTGGATCAAAATAATCGCATACCCCCGCTTGGTGCCTTCACAATGCATGAACTACGATTTTGCGTTATCGGCAGGCAGATTGTTAATACCGATGAGGAACCCCGGTTCGTCTAGAACTGAAGCCAGTCGTCGGGGTGGTTTTGTTTTAAACTTCAACATTCTTGCTGCAGGTTCCTACCGACCTACGCCAACGCTTATTTGATCTATAACCCGGCCTCACCCCTCTAGCGTCACCTCGGTCAGGTAGCCCTGTTCAGCGAGGGCGCGGCGCAGGCGATCCACCTGCCCGGGCCGCACCAGCGCCAGCGTGGGCGAGAGCACTTCCGCCAAGTAACGCACCGCCGTCCCACGGCGCAATTCGGCCAGTATCTCCGGACGATTGACGCGCAGCAGGATCACCCGCTCAATCCGCGCCGACGTGCCCTGACGTTCCCAACGCTGCAGAGCACGCACCAGCATCGGCGGTAAGGGCGTTGCAGCGTGTTTTTGCAGCAACGCCAGCAGGTGCTCCACTTTCAGCCCCTGCTGACGCGCCCGCTGTAGCGAAGTCGGGGTAAGGCGATAATGATACCCCTGAGTATCCGCCGACAGCCACTCCCCAAAGCGGGCAATCTGATAACGCAACCAGCGCGGGGTAAGTGGTGGCAAGGTGAGCGTAGCATCGCCGCGCACCATAACCTGGCCGTTTTCCTCAGCCAGACCCGCCGGCGGCTGATCAGCGAGCAATGCCCCGGCCCAGGCCGAAAAGCGAAACGCCACTGCCGGCGCATCGGGGGCAGGGGATGCAGCGGCAAGATCCAACACCCCCAGCCAATGCAACGGCCCGGTGAGGATAAAACGCACCAGCGCGCCATCCACCTCATCCCAGTGGGCAAAGCCGCGCAGGAACTCTTCACTCCCAGCGCGGCGGATGAACCAGGAATCGTAATCCCCCGCCGGGCGCTGGAAATCGGGAGAGTGCTCACGCACGGCGGCCACAAAATCCTCAATCCGCCACCAGGTAGATGTCGGTGGCAGGCTGGTCAAAATATTGAGCAGTGCATCGCGCGCCTGCACGGGGTCGTTTTCCCATTGTCCTTCAAGAGCAAGATGAGGGAGCATGCGCAGTTCGTTGAAAGTGCGGCTCGTGCGCCAGGCTCGGAAGAGCAGGCGCAAGGCTTCACCTCGCGGCGCCTGTAAAAAGCCTTGAATGGCTTCCGGACGGGGGCGATGATCGCCATCCAGCAGTCCGGCGCTGGATAAGAGTGTTGTCAGTGTTGCAACGGGGATCTCCCCCAAGGTTTCTGGCAGCGGCAGACCACTGCGTAGTGCCGCCAGCAGGGTGCAAGCATGATCGAGGATAACATCCATAGCCAACCGCAGGTGCGCTGCCTCAGTCGGCGATGCGGGGGGCAGTATAAAGGTCGGCGCGGTAGTGCCTTCGTGTTGCAGCCAGCGCAGCCATTCATCCGGAATGTACACGTATTCCTGAGGTTCGGCTGAAGATGCGGTCAAAAAAGCCTGTCCGATCAAGGCGCGATACCAAAGCACTTCGGCGGGCGAGGCCGGGTTGAGATCCGGACGTTCGCGTTCGCGCTTTGCCGCTCCCATCGGGCGCACCTCTCCATAACGACGGCTGAACGCGGCCCGCGGCATCCGCCCACCCCGCCTGACCAATTCATCCAGTGCCTCGCGCGCTTCCGGCGGCAGGGATTCGATCATTTCCCAAAACAGCGCCTCATCGCACAAAGCCGCGCTTAGGCGCCGCGCGGCACTGCGTTTATCGCTCTCTTCCAGGTCTATGCCCCATACCCCCGCCACCAGGCGGAGTAAACTCAGGTCATACCCCTGTAACGTGTGCTGTAAATCCGGCATCGCAGGTTATGAATATGATTTAGTGAGCGCGGACGAAACGGATCGCCCCAGGAATAGATTCTACACTCAGGCGGTGAATGGTGGAATCGAAACCGGCATAAATTTCGCCATCGGTGTGGATATAAAGCGGGCGATCGGCTTCCAGGACAAGGTGATGAAACGCCCCATGGCACGTATAGGGCAAGTGATCGTGCTTGCCCCAAATGAAAAAAGGTAGGGTATAAAGCATTTTAGGACGGGAAATGGTGCGCACACCCACATAATCAATCTGACCATCGGTCGGGCTGCCCCGCGGCGCCATCCAGAAGACCCCCCCTTGGCGCCGACCGTTGCATAGCGTCAGCATCAGTAGTTCCTCTTCCCAAACTTGCCCATCCATCTCCAGGCGGAGATGATAGGGTCGATGGTTGAGCAAGATGGTTTGCAAAGCTGCTACCAGATAAACCCCCAACCCCCGCAACGCCCCGCGCACCTGCCGGGTGCGAATATTGACCACGGCATCAAAACCAATACCTAGGGTATTGGTCCAATATTCACTGTGGCCGTGGTCATCATAAATGCGGGCAATGTCGGTCGGGCAAGGCCTGCCCTCCAAAGCCTGGTGCAGCGCTTCAAGTGGACGTGGGCTGATCCCCAGGCTGGCAGCAAAATCATTTCCCGAACCCACCGGCACAATACCCACCGCCGGACGTTCCTCCGGCGGTAAAGCCATCAACCCGTTGACCACTTCATGGATGGTACCGTCACCCCCCATGGCGATGATCCGCTCCACGCCTTCTGCCGCGGCTTCTTGCGCTAATTTGATGGCGTGTTGATAATAGGCCGTCTCACGCCACTCGGCACCGTAATGGTTGGTAACTAACGGACGCAGTTGGGCCGCCCAAGACGCCGCCCGCCCATAATTCGCTTTGGGGTTACAAATGAAGCACACAGCAGCCATGCTCAGCATCCTACAGAAGAAGGGTTCTGACTATTATAACCCCCGGCCCGAGTTACCGTTTTTTCACCCGTATGACCTGCGCTGCCGTGATGCGTTGTAGATCCGTTGGGGCAATCGGGAAGACGGCATTGGGGGTACCGGCGGCAGCCCAGACTTCGGCGTAATGTAATAAATCCTCGTCCATAAAGGTGGGGATCGGAGTGGCGTGCCCCAGCGGCGGCACCCCACCGATGACAAAGCCAGTCGTCGTGCGCACAAAATCAGCTTCGGCTTTCTCCAACGGCTCGCCCACCTGGGCCGCGGCCACGTCTAAATCCACCCGGTTCGCGCCGCTGGTCAGGATGAGCACAGCTTGGCCGCTGGTTCGCCCACGAAAGACCAGCGATTTAACGATCTGCCCTACCTCACATCCCACCGCCTCAGCCGCTTCCTGCGCGGTGCGGGTGGAAACGGGCCATTCGATCACCTGAATGGTCAAGCCATGTGCCTTAAGCGCAGCCTGCACGCGTTGCGCTGCCGGGCTGAGCGGAGAAGAAGTTCTTTCGGTCATTGGCCACCTCGTGGCTCTAGGAGGATGCAGTAGCGCGATTCTGACGCGCCAACAGGCATAGATAGAGCGCAATGGAACCGGCTACGGCCGCATTGAGCGAATCTACCCGCCCACGCATGGGCAGACGCAACAAGTAATCACACTGGCGGCGCACTAGCGGACGCATGCCTTCCCCCTCACTTCCCACCACCAGCGCCAGCGGTGCATCCAGGGGAAGGGCCTGCGGGGGCAGAGCCTCGGGGTTAAGATCCAGACCTACCACCCATAGGCCGGCTGCCTTCAGCCGCTCCAGCGTTTGAGCCAGGTTGGCACGAGCGATGTGCAGATGCTCGCTGGCGCCCGCCGAGGCATGCACCACCGCCGGCGTTACGCCTACACTGCGCGCCAGCGGCAGAATCACACCATGAACACCCACCGCCTCGGCCGTGCGCAGCAAACTGCCCAGGTTTTGAGGATTTTGGATCAAATCCAGCACCAGGACCAGAGGCGGCTCGCCCTTGACGCGGGCGTGGTCAAGGATGGCAGACACATCGCTATAAGGATAATCTGCCACCTGCAAAGCTACGCCTTGGGGGTTCTCACCCAACGAATCCACCTGGGCGCGGGGTGTTGTTTCCACCAGCACGCCTTGCGCTTGGGCTAAGCGCAAAATCTCGGCCAAGCGTCCTTTGATCTCTGCCCCTTGCGCCAGGCGCAAGCGGTAAACCTGGCGGCGCTGAGCACGCAGAACTTCGTAAACGGGATTGCGCCCGGTGATCCACTCGCGCATGGGCGTTCGACTACGAGGTTTTCCAGCGCCAGGTCGTACCTTCGCGCGAATCCTCGAGGATCACCCCCAGTTCGGCCAGGCGATCGCGGATGCGGTCCGCGAGCGCCCAAAGTTTCTGTTTGCGTAGTTCGGTACGCACCTCGACCAGTAGATCAATGAACGGCTCTGCTGCGCTAGGGGCAGCAGCAGGTTCTTCCAACGTCAGGCCGAGGACCCCTGTCAGTTCACGCAAAGCCGCCTGAGCCGGGGCAAGTTGTTCGTTGGTCGCGCCCTCACTACGTGCCTGGTTGATCGCTCGCACCAGTTCAAAGATCGCCGCCAACGCCCCGGAGGTATTGAAATCATCATCCATGGCCTCGGTAAAGCCCTGGCGGGTGGTCTCAATCTGCGCTTGCAGGGCCTGCAAGGTAGCTTTCGGAGCACCCGTGGCATCGGGCAGGGCCGGGCGCAGGGCTGAACGCAAACGCTCCAGCGCGCGCTCGCTTTGCTGCACCACCTCATCGGTATAGACCAGGGGGCTGCGGTAGTTCGAATTGAGCACCATCATGCGCAGGACGTCCGCCGGGTGCTGGGCGAGGAACTCTTCAATGGTGATCAGGTTGCCCAGGGATTTGGACATCTTCTCACCGCCCAATTGCACCATGCCGTTGTGCACCCAGTAACGCACGAACGGCTTCCCGGTCAGGCTTTCGCTCTGGGCAATTTCATTCTCATGATGCGGGAAGATCAGATCGTTGCCCCCTCCATGGATATCAATCTGCTCGCCCAAGTGGTGCAGGTTCATCGCCGAGCACTCGATATGCCAACCGGGACGGCCCGGTCCCCAAGGACTGGGCCAGGCCGGTTCGCCAGGTTTGGCGGCTTTCCACAACGCAAAGTCCATCGGGTGCTCTTTGCGTTCGTCTACCTCAATGCGCGCGCCAGCCTGCATCTCCTCCAGCCGCCGCCCGGAGAGTTTGCCATAATCAGGATCGCTGGTGACGCGGAAGTAGACATCCCCATCCACGACATAGGCATGTCCTTTTTCGATCAAACCCTGGATCATAGCGATGATCTGGTCAATTTCCTGGGTGGCGCGCGGGTTGACCGTTGCCGGTTTCACGTTAAGCGCTTGCAAATTACGACGATAATCCTCAATATAACGTTCAGCCAGACGGAACGGATCTTCGCCCAATTCCTGAGCGCGGCGGATGATCTTATCATCCACATCGGTAAAATTCATCACAAACTTCACTGTGTAGCCACGGTATTCCAGATAGCGACGGATGATATCAAAAACCAGGGCCGACATCGCATGCCCGATGTGAGCCTTATCATAAACGGTGGGGCCGCAGACGTACATCCGCACCACGCCGGGCTCCAGGGTTTCAAATGGCTCTTTCTTGCGCGTTAGGGTGTTATAGATGCGTAAGGTCATCCCAATCAACTCCTACGGTAAATGTCGCCTACTCCAGGCGCGCGAAAATCATCCGTCCAGCCGACGTCTGGAGGACTTTGGTAACCACCACATTCACTTGTTGATTGATATAATCTTTTCCGTTTTCGACCACCACCATGGTGCCATCATCCAGATACCCTACACCCTGACCCGGCTCCTTGCCTTCCTGAATGATGCGAATCGAGAGCATTTCACCGGGGAGCAGGGCTGATTTGACGGCGTTTGCCAGTTCATTGACGTTGAGCACCCGCACCCCTTGCAGTTCGGCCACGCGGTTGAGGTTGTAATCATTGGTCAGGATCGGACAGCGCAATTGCCGTGCCAGGATGACCAGTTTATCATCCACCTCCCGCACCCCCTCGACATCAATATCGGTGATGCGCACCGGCACGCCGCCCGGTTCTTTCTGCAGCTGGGCTAGCACCTCTAAACCGCGTCGCCCGCGCTGCCGCCGCAAACTATCCGAAGAATCGGCAATATACTGCAGTTCGTTGAGCACGAAGCGCGGGATGAGCAGCGTGCCAGGGATGAATCCGGTGCGGGCAATGTCGGCAATGCGCCCATCAATGATGACACTGGTATCGAGCAGAATGTTGTGGTTCTCATACCAGGATTTCGGTGCCTCTGCATCGCGCGCTGTCCCTCTGGAGAAGCCAGAGAAGAGGTTGAATAGATCGTGTTGACGCATGACGAAGACCGTCACGCCCAGGTAGCCGAAGACCAGGACGCCTACAAAGGGGAGCACCTCACCCAGGGGCGAGGGCAAGCGCGAGAGCGGAAAAGCCAGCAGCGCGGCAATGATCAAGCCGGCGATAAGTCCAAAGAGAGCAGCAAAGAGCGTTTGCGCCGAGACGCGGGTCAGGGTAGTACGCAGGGCACGCATAGGGCGAGTGGTGAGATAAGGGGTGAGGATAAGTCCGGTCAGAGCACCAACCAATCCCATGGTGAGTGCGTACTCTTCAACCGAAAACGGGGGCGGAGTAGGAGCCGCATTGGCTAACTGCCCGAGTTGGGTGCCCCAAATAACGCCAATGATACAAAAAACAACCATGCCAATGAGACGAGCAATAAAATCGGCGCTCATGAATAACTCCTTTCTAAATGATTCGATTGTTAAGGTGCGAAACCAGCCTAATAGATCAAAAAATGAATGAAGATGAGTGCTTAGGTATCTAAATCATAGCATGCCCAAGAAGTAGCGTCAATGATAACGCCAAGGTTAAAGGATGTGCAGCGGTTGAGGGGTCACCGGATAACGATTTGCATTAGCAGCACTTAGAGATGGGAAAGCATGGTAATGCCACACCATGCCAGATGTCTTGCTCATTTATAACGGCCCTGGATCATATCAGAGCATATTCAGGCTGAGGTAATTACAAAAATTTCAAAGCGTTATGAAAGCTGCTAAGTGTATTGGGGCCAAGGAGGGGTTCAATGTGGTAAGGGAGCACCAAATCCGGCCGGGGTGGTTAGCCGCATGACACTTCGATTGCCAACAATTACGGTCCTCCGGTGCCCATTGTTCCAGACAATTGCCAGTAAGGATGATTCTGTTTGAATCGGATGGTTCCTAGATCAACCCTTTTATCGAGAAAGCTGCCATCGGCATCGGTCAAGTATTGAAAAGGCAACTATCTGAAGTCAATGTATGCACCAGGCGATATAATATTTTATCATCAAATCAATGGCATTAAACATCTCAACCTGCTATTCCTGTCCATACCGCTGGTCACTCCTTATTTACAGCCCCACGATTTATTCGTCTGGTTTGCCTTTCCATTAGGAATATGGCCCATTTTATCTACCTTGACGTTTGTGATGTTGCCTCATTGGGGCGCCAGTGGGTTGCGATGGCTGGCGCTGTTCCCACTTATGCTTTATATTTATTACCTGGTTCGTCCTTCAGGTTCAATATCCCTGGTGTTTTTAAACCCCGCCAGTTCAGTAACCGTAAGGGCCTTCGTTGACCCAGGTCATACTTTAGACATCCAAGAAGAAAATGGGGAACTTAATACCGAGGTTGATGAATAAACTGCCCTACCTTCCTTTGTCCCAACGTGACCCAGCACAACGCTGGTTATGGATTTTCGTTGGGTTCAATTTACTTATCGCTCTGTTCATCTTTGACGATTATGGTTTTGCCTGGGATGAGCCGCTTTTTTATGCCTATGGGGATGCTGTAGATTATGCATATTCCATCACCGCGCGTTTGAGCGGGGATTTTGACCTGGAGCGCGCCTATGGCCCGAGCGCAACCGATCACAAATATTACGGCCCGGCTTACCTGCTCCTGGGGCGCCCGCTCATAGACACCCTGCGCGCACTGCCCACTCAGGGCGTTCATCGCGATGAGTGGTGGCACCTGGTCAATTTCTTCACCTTTCAGCTCGGCACTATCGGCTTTTATTTCCTGGCGCGGCGCTGGATGAGCGGATGGGCTGCCCTGGGAGCCGCGGCACTCTTTGCTACCCAACCGGTCCTATGGGGGCATGGATTCATCAACCCCAAAGATATGCCCTTCATGGTCTTCTTCATTCTAGCCATTAACGCCGGCTTGAACTGGGTGGATCGGCTGATAGCACCTTCATCGCCACCGCCGGCAGAGATATCCCCTGAAACCGCGTTACCTCAACGGCGGCTGACAGTCTGGCACACAGCCGTGTTGGTGATTGCAACCTGTCTTGCTGCCACTTATCTCCTGGCAGGGTGGCTCCATCAATGGCTGCGCGAGGTGATTACCACGGCTTATTACGCTGAACCGACAACGCTGTTGGGGCGGCTGTTCCTCATCATTGCAGCGCGGGCGCCTGAAACCCCACCCGAAGCTTATATCAACAAAGCCTGGGTACTCTTTGTGCGCCTGCGGACGGGGCTCACGGTGCTGATCACGCCGCTTCTCACCCACACCTTTTTGAGCCTGATCTGGCCAGCGGAGATGCAACGTCTGAGTTCGGAAGTACGCGCCCGCTTGACCCCATTACCGCGTTGGCCGCGGTGGCAAGACCCTGGTGCCTCGCCAGCCGAAAAGCGCCATTATGTCCTTTGGCTTGGGGTGGGGGCAGTACTGCTGGGACTTCTCACCTCGATTCGCGTCCTGGGGCCGTTAGCCGGGGCGCTGGTCGGGCTTTATTTTTTACTCCAACCCTACCCCCGTTCGTGGAAACCCTTGCTCCTTTACGCTCTGGTCGCAGCGGGGGTAACTTACCTCACCTGGCCCTTCCTTTGGGATAATCCCATCGCCCGCCTGATTGAAGTGGCACGCCACATGGCCAATAACCCCCACATTCTGCCGGTGCTCTTTAACGGCCAGGTTTATCCCTCCAATCAGTTGCCTCGCAGTTATTTGCCTACCCTTCTGGAACTCACGTTGACCGAGCCGGTATGGCCGCTGGTAGTGCTTGGCATCGGAGTGGGCGGGGTACGCTTTTGGCACCGCCAGTTGGAGTGGCGTTCCTTTGCATTGGTCTGTCTCTGGCTCATCCTGCCTCTGGGCTATGTCCTGCTCCGCCGCCCGCCTATGTATGATGGCTATCGCCATTTTCTTTTCCTGGTGCCGCCGCTCTTCCTTCTGGCCGGCCTGGGTCTGGATGCCTTATTAACCTGGCTGCGCCATCGCTGGCTGCGCTTAGGGCTGAGCCTGTTGATTCTTGCTCCGGGGATATTCGCTCTGGTCCGGCTACACCCTTACCAGTACACCTATTACAACACCCTCATTGGCGGCACCGGTGGCGCCTTTCGACGTTATGAAACCGATTACTGGCTGACCTGTTACAAAGAGACGATGCATTTGATCAACCAGGAAGCCCAAAACCATCCCGTAACCGTGTTTGTCCTGCGTCAACCCCAGATTGCGCGCCGCTACGCCGGTGCCAATGTTACTGTGGAGGGTTTTGACCCGGCGAATGACACCACGTATCCGGGTAGCCTGCTTCTGCTCATTACCCGTTATAATCAAGACCTGACCAACCATCCCGACGACCCGGTGCGTTTTACGGTTGGGCGGGCTGGCGCGCTATTCTGTGTGGTTAAAACGGTGGGGGGAGGAAGGATTTCCCCATGAAACCACGTGTGTGGGAACGGAACGGTATTTTCATTGCCGCGCTGATCGTGCTCGGGTTGATCGGGGGCTGGCTGGTGGTGACGGCTACCCCTTATGGCATGGGATTGGTCAACGACTCAGCCGTGTATATTGGAGGCGCGCGTAATTTGCTCGCCGGGCGGGGCTATATGCGCCTTTCCGGTGATATAGGGCTCAAACCGATCACCCATTTTCCACCCCTCTTTTCGCTCATGCTGATGTTAACGTCCCTGATCACCCACACCGACCCCTTGCAAGCGGCGCGCATCTTACTTCCCTTGCTTTTCGGTTTTAACATTGTGCTTTTTGGCCTTTGGATGCGCCTGTTGAGCCAACGCAACGATTTGGGGCTGCTGGCCGCTGCCCTGTGGGCGTTCTCGGATTGGGGTCTGAATCTCCACACCTATACGTTGAGCGAACCGCTCTTTTTCACCTTTTTATTGCTGGCTTTGATCACCTGGCACCTCTCTCATCGTTCGCCTCAGTCCCCCTGGGCTGTGCTCAACGGCTTAGCCACCGGTTTAGCCTACCTGACGCGCTATGCCGGCGCGGCCTTGCTGGCAACGTTCGGTTTATTGTGGATCGGGCAGACTGTACGAGACCGACGCTGGAATCACTTGGGGCGATGGTTCCTGGGCGCCTTGCCGTTACCGGTGCTCTGGACACTTTACACCTGGCAGGTGGGTGAAACGGTGGGCAACCGGCAAATCGCCTGGCATCCGATCAGCCTGGAAACCTTACGGCACGGTCTTCAGAACAGTCTGAACGCTTTTGCGCCAGACTGGCTGATCCGCCTGTTTCCACCTTTAGGGAGCGTTTTTTCAGGCTTAGGGTTGCTGGCATACGTGCTTGTCATCATTGCCGCAAGTCTCGGGTTTCGGCAATTGTGGAAAGCCTGGCCAGAAGTTGCTTTACCACCCTGGCTGGCACCGGTGCTGTTTGTGCTTATATACTGGCTGTTTCTCATTGTCTCGGTGAGCCTGTGGGATGCCAGCATCCCGATCAACGATCGTATCCTCTCTCCGGTCTATCTGATGTTTTTGGCATTGGGGGTCACTGGTATGGGTTGGGCTTTGACCTCTCCACGCCAGGTAGCGCGTCGGATTGCCCTGGTTGGGTTAATCGTCTGGATGCCGTTATTGGTATGGGATGGAATCACGACCGCCCAAATGCTGCGTCAGGAAGGCCAGGGCTTTGCCCACCGTGGGGTGCAGACAACCCGTTTATGGCCAATGCTCCAAGAACTACCCCCTGAGACATATATTTACAGTGATCGTCCGGCCATCATTCACCTTTATGCCCGGCGCCCCTGTTTGCCTCTCCCCACCCCCATAGACCCGGTGCAGGATCAGCCCCGCGCGGACTATGCCGCCGACCTGGCCGAGATGAAAGCGCGCATCCAGGCCGGTCAGGCTGTGCTGGTATTATTCGATCTGCACCGCAGCGGCAATCCGGACCGACTAGCCGAGGTCACGGCCAGTTTGGGCGAGCCGCAAGAAGTGGATTTTGTGTGGGTGTGGGGGATAACCCCTCTCCACTAAGAGGACTCCATCCTCTCCATCTCCGCATAGAGGGGGCGCAGGCGGTCGTAGAGGCGGCAATAAATCCGATGGTAAAGATCATTATAGCGCCGATGATGCTCGGAAATAGGTTCAAAGCGCTTGCCCGGCCGGGTCATCGTCTGCACGGCGGTGGCGAAATCGGGGTGTAAACCCAGCCCTACCGCTACCACCATGGCCGCCCCCAGCCCCGAGGCTTCATAAACATGAGGACGCGCTGCCGGCAGGCCAAAAATATCCGCCGTCAGTTGCATGGCGGTTTCGCTCTGGCTACCGCCCCCCGCCACGCGCAACTCGCGAATGGGTACCCGCGTTCGCCGTACAATCCGCTCACTCCCCTCGCGCAGCGCATAGGCCACCCCTTCCAGAATGGCCCGATACAGATGCGCCCGCGTATGTAAGTCGCGAAAACCGATCACCGCCCCACGCGCCTCAGGGCCGGGTTCTTTGAGCCCCGGCGACCAGTAAGGCTGCAAGATCAACCCATCCGAGCCGGGCGGCACCGCATTGACCAGGCGATCAAACAACATCTCGGGCTCTTGCCCTTGTGCCTGGGCCTGGGCCTCTTCCGGTTGGCCAAACTGCTGGCGGAACCAGCTCACCATCCAGTAACCGCGATAGACCTGGACTTCCAGGCTGTAGGCACCCGGCACCGCCGAAGGGTAAGGGGGTATAAGTGGTGTTACTTCGAGATACCGCTGCGACGTGACGTTGATTGTGGCGGTGGTCCCATAACTCAGGCAGGCCAGATCCGGCGTCAGGCAGCCGCTTCCCAGCACTTCACAGGCTTTATCTGCCGCAGTAGCGATCAAGGGCAGCCCAGCCGGGATACCCGTCGCCGTGGCGGCTTCAGGCGTAATGTGGCCGAGCACCTCGCCCGGGTGGCGCAATGGGGGAAGAGCTTCACGTGGCAAGGGCACCACCTGCCATTTCCAATCCCACGCCGCTGCCCAAGCCTGCTTCTTATAATCAAAAGGCAAATAGCCCACCTGACAACCGGTCGAATCCACCAGATCCCCCACCAGACGGTAGGTCAGGTAACCCGAGAGCAACACGTACTTGTGAGTTTGGGCCCAAATTTCGGGCTGATGGGTGCGAATCCACGAGGCCTCAGCCTCGGCTTGAAGATACCTGACCGTGGCTGTCATCCCGCTGAGGCGAAAAGCCAATCCCCATAACCCGCCAATGGGCTTGAGCCCCTGTGTGCGCCGTTGGTCCATCCACACAATGGCCGGGCGTAATGGACGTAGATTACGATCCAGGTTGAGCACCGTGGCACGCTGGGTCGTCAGTCCTACCCCACGAATACGGGTCTTATCCACACCTGGCTGCTGCCACAACTTCTGACAAGCCGCACATATCGCCTGCCAGAAGACTTCAGGATCCTGCTCGGCCCAGCCCGGCGCGACTGAATAATAGGGCTCAATCTTTTGCTGCCCTTTGGCGAGCAAGTTGCCCTGCAAATCGAATAACAAGGCACGGGCGCTTTGGGTGCCCATGTCAATCGCCAAGATGGTGGGTTCGCTCATGGTGACCTCGCTAGACCTTACCCCAACGTTTTTCGGCTTGCTCCGGGATCATATCCAGACCCAGCGTACCCCCGGGATTGAGAATATGGTGGGGGTCAAAGTAATCCTTCAGAGCCTGTAAAACCCCCCGGCTCGTGGTATCCAGTTGCTCCATTAGCCAGGGTGCGGTTTGCTTACCCACCCCATGGTGATGACTAACGGCCGCCCCACTGGTGGAAATGGCTTCAATCAGGGCATATTGTACATCGAGATAGTCGCTAATGGAGATAAAGGGCAGGATGAAGATGAAATACAGGTTAGCCCCTTGCGGATAAACGTGCGAGATGTGGGTCATGACCAGTGGTACGCCGCAGTTTCGGGCTGTTGTGCGCACTTCCTGATAGATAACCGGGAGTTGCCCCCAGGTGCCGGCGCATTCGAGGGTATCAATGATGACCCCGAAATCCAACAAATCCTCGCGTAAGTAGGGATCGCGAAATCGCTCGCGTTCCCAGCGTTGGGTAATTGGTAGCAGGCTGAGGTTCAAGCCCCCATGATCCCCACAAACGGCCCGAATATGCCGCTGCAGGTTGGCCGTAAAACCACGTTCCCCATCACACGAGCCGATCAGCAGACACCGTTCCCAAGGGCGGTACCCTAGGCGGCTCAAAAAGCCATCTACCGGCGTTCCGGCCAGGCCGTACATGTGCATGGCTACTTCGGTCTCATCTCCATCCGAAAGGCGAAAGATTGAGGGGGCACCGGCTTCGGATTGCAGAATCTCCCGCATGGCCGCCTGCCCCTGCTCCCAAGATTTGAAGAAGAAGGCAAAGCGGCGGGTGTTCTCTGGCTGATAGCGAAAAACGCGCAGGGTCGCATGCAACAGCACCCCATACGCCCCTTCGCTTCCGATCATGATCTGATCCAGATCCGGGCCGATGGCAGCGCGAGGATAAGGAGGCGTCCTCAAACGCCCCACCGGGGTCGCATAATCCTGTGCCAGTACCAGGTCTTCAATCTTGCCGTAATAGGTCGAATTCTGCCCGGCAGAGCGGGTGACCACCCATCCCCCCAGGCTGGAATACTCAAACGATTGCGGAAAATGCCCACACGTATAGCGGCGCTTCGCTCCAAAGCGCTGTGGCGCCTCATTGAGCGCTTTCTCCAAGTCCGGCCCACGAATGCCCGCTTCTGCCGTGACGGTCTGATCCGTCTCATTGAAGTCCAAAATACGATTCAAATGACGGCTTAAGTCCAGGGTGATCCCCCCTTGCACCGCCTCGCGCCCGCGAGTAACGGTCGAGCCGCCGCCATAGACGTAAAGCGGAATGCGATAGGAATGACAATAGGCTACCACGGCCTGCACATCTTCCACCGTGCGTGGCGCTAACACCGCGGCGGGCAGGTTTTCTAGGATGCCCAAGCGCAAACGCAACTGATCCACCATGCCCGCGCCATAGGATGCCCGCACCCGGCTGAAGGTATCGCACCGCAGATTTTCAGCTCCGACCATGTCGGCCAGGGCCCTGAGATGTTGTTCTGCGAACGAAGGGGGTGGCAATTCAGGCACCGGCTCCAAACCAAGCCATTGGGGAGAGGGATCGGTTTTCAGGCGAACGCCCAGGCGTTCCTGCAAAAGACGGATCAGACCCGCGTTGGGGTGTTTAAAAGTGTGCAGGTCACCCCACTTGAAAATGGCACGAAATGATCCCGGCGGGGGTGGCGTTTCAATCCAACGTGGGGTAGAGCCATAGACAGGGCACATAAGCAACCTCCTGAGACGTTATCCAGTGGGGCATGGACTGTAAAAACGCCACCAGATCTCGCGGTAGGCATGGACCTCTGCTTCCCAGCGCGCATCCTCCCAGCCCAATTCAGGTTGAATCAGGTTGCGTAGAACATCAAGATGATCCAAACCGCCGTTGGGCAACAACAACCCCAAGCGCACACGCCGCAGCAGCAAGTCGTCCAAATGAACAACCCCCTCATGCCTTGCGGCCCAGCGCACCTCCGCCCATAAATTGGGCAGGGTAGGAATGGGCTGCAGTTCGTTTGTCGGCATCTCGTCTAAAAACTGCAGGATCTCCGGCCCAAGCCGCCCGGCCAGGTAAGCCAGCGTTTCAAAGTCCAGGTCCGGCGCCGGAGCTTCCAACGGCACAGGAGAGAAAAACGCCTTCGCCCCACGGGGTTTCGCGGGCAGGCTTAGATAACCCGACGCTGCGCGCAAGGTGTCGTACGCCATGCGGCGGAAGGTGGTCAACTTGCCCCCGGTGATGGTAATCAGCCCGTGCTCATCCCACACACTATGAGCACGGGATTCTTTGGAAGGATGCTCGGCGCCACTGCGAATGATCGGGCGCAGGCCGGCGAACGTGGCTAGGATATCCTCTGCCCCGGCCTCCACGCGTGGGAAAATGATACGCAAGGCTTCCAACAGGTAATCTATCTCTTCCGCCGTGGCGAAGGGTTCACAATCCTCCCACTCCGGCGGATGGTCGAGATCGGTGGTGCCTAGCAGCGTAACCCCCTCCCAGGGGATGGCAAACATGGCCCGGCGATCATGCGGGTGCAGCAGGGTTACGGCTTCGCCCAGCGGGAACTTGGCCCGCGGGAAGACTAAATGGCTGCCACGGGTACGGCGCAAGCGCGGCGTGCCCCCGACCTCGCGACGCAGGCTATCGGTCCATGGTCCGGTCGCGTTGATCACCACGCGCGCCCGCACCTCGACGGTGCGTCCGTGTGGATCAGCCTCATCCCGCACTACGGCACCGTAGACCTGGCCGTTGGCCATACGTAAAAGCCCCACTGCACGCGCATACGAAAGTGCCGTCGCACCCGCCTGAACTGCCTCGCGCAGCAGACGCAGCACCAGGCGCGAGTCATCTACCCGGGCATCGCCGTAATACACCCCTCCCAGCAATCCCTCCGGGTTAAGCCAGGGGCAACGCGTTAGCACTGCCTGGGGCGAAAGCGTCCCATGTTGCCAGCGCAACGCCATACCATCGTAAATAAGGACCCCAATTTGAAATTGCCGCAGCGAGGCGCGATAGTGCGGATAAACCGGTAGCACAAACGGCAGTGGCGTCACCAGGTGCGGGGCTGCGCGTAGCAACCACTCCCGCTCGCGCACGGATTCATAAGTCACATTGTACTGGCGGTTACGCAGGTAGCGAAAGCCGCCATGCACCAATTTGGACGAACGGCTCGAGGTGCCAAAAGAAAAATCACGGGCTTCAATCAGCACCGCCTGCAAACCATAGAGCGTACACAAGCGCAACAGCCCGGCGCCGGTCACCCCGCCCCCGATAATGAGAACATCCCAGGGGCGATCCAACACCGACCAGACGGCATCACGCCATCCGCGAGACCACATTGCAACCTCCTGAAGGATGAAATTGGGAATGAACGGAGAAAAACAGATCAGGGCAGGCTATCGCCAGTGGTAGCAACGGCGTCCCACAAGCGGATGCTTTCCAGCATTACCGCACGGGTAAGGGCCTCGGCGGCTTCGGGTTGATTCTGCAGTGCATACTGCCGTAATCCCTCGTAATACGCCCGGGAACGGGCGCGTGCTACGGCATGGTTAAAATAGCGCCGTGCCATGGTCAGGTAGAGGTCATGAAAGCCATTGAGGATGAGGGTGAAGACCGGGTTGCCCGAAAGAACAGTGAGGGTGTGGTGCAATTGCCAATCCCCACTGGCAAAGGCTTCGGCTTCATCCGGTAAGGTGCATAAGCGAGCGAGGAGATCTTCAACCTCCTCCCGGGCACGTTCGAAGGCGAGGCGGCAATAGGCCGGGGCTAATAAAACGCGCACCTGGAGCAAATTGGGGATAAAAGAGGGGGGAAGCGCTTCAGGATGGTTAATCAGCGCATTGAGGATATTCAGATTACCCTCGCGCCAGTAATCGCGCACCCGCGTGGGCTTGCCGTGATGAATCTCGAGCCAGCCATCGCGGGCCAAGCGTTGCAGGGCTTCGCGCAGAGTGGGGCGGGTGACGCCCAAACGGGTGGCAAGGTCGCGTTCATTGGGTAACGTGCTACCGGGGGGAAAGACACCGCTAAGGATAGCTTCGATCAAACGATTTTCGGCCAGTTCCGCCGGGCGCGGGGGTGGGGGCGACCAATCCATGGACACTCCAACAAGAGGTAAGAGGTCATACCAGTTTTAGTATAGCAAATCTGAACTCGAAATACAAGTAGTTTTTGATATACTTGAGAACAAAATCCCTTCAATTTTGACGGCCAAGGTTTTGGTATCCGAATTGGTTTCCCACCCCTCGCAAGTCGCCCTCGTTATCCCGGTTTTTAACGAAGAAACCGTTGTAGCGGCTTTTCACCAGCGTTTACGCGCGGTTATTGATCCTCTCCCCTACTCATTTTCAATTTACTACGTCAACGATGGTTCTACCGATGGCACCCAAGCAGTACTTGAAGCGCTGGTCGAGGGCGATTCTCGTGTCACCGTGGTGGAATTGAGCCGCAATTTCGGCCATCAGGCGGCATTGACCGCCGGGCTGGATCAGGCCGAAGCCGAATGGGTGATCAGTATGGATGGTGACGGCGAACATCCGCCCGAACTCATCCCCGAGATGCTGGCGCTGGCCGCCCAGGGCTACGAGGTGGTGCTGGCCCAACGGCAAGAACCACAACAAGCAGGCTGGTTCAAGCGCTGGACTTCAGAAGCGTTCTACCGCCTGATCAATCGTATTGCGTCCACGCCGATCCCGCCGGGGGTTTCAGATTTTCGCTTGCTCCACCACCAAGTGGTCGAAGCCCTGCGCCAGATGCGCGAATATCATCGCTTCTTGCGCGGCATGGTAGGCTGGATGGGCTTTCGCACCGTGATCCTGCCCTATACACCAGCCCCGCGCCTGGGTGGGCATTCTCATTACTCCTTTCAAAAAATGCTGCGCCTGGCATTCAATGCCATCTTCTCTTTTTCGTTAGTCCCTTTGTATATCGGCATTTCGCTGGGGGGGGTATTTCTTCTCCTGGCGCTTCTAGAAGCCCTCTACGTCCTAAGTTTTTGGCTGACCGGGCGCCAGGCCAGTTTAGCACCGGGTTGGTCATCGTTGATGTTCGTCCTGCTTTTTGTCGGCGGCTCGCTGATGATCATGCTGGGTATCATCGGCCTATATGTGGGCTATATCTTCCAAGAAGTCAAAGAGCGCCCAATTTATCTGATCCGGCGGGTGATCTCCCATTCCCCATCCTCTCGTCAAAACCCGTAAGCCCATGGTACGACGCAATCTAGCCGCATGGCTTTCCCATCCGATCACCTTTCCATTAACCCTTTTTCTTCTGCTAGTCTTGGCCTATGGGCTTTTCTTACCCTGGCTGGGGTTCTACTGGGACGACCTGCCTATGCTGTGGATCGGCAAGACTTATGGTGCGGAAGGGTTGAAAGCTTATTTTGCCACCAAACGTCCCTTCTGGGGCTTGCTGTACCAGATCTCAATGACGTTCTTGGGCACGCCCCCTTGGCAATGGCAACTGTATGCCTTCTTCTGGCGTTGGCTGGCCGGGGTTATGCTGTGGCTGACCTTACGCCAGGCTCGCCCCCAGCAACCCACTGAAGCCGCCTGGATCGCGCTGGCCTTCAGCCTCTATCCCGGCTTTGGTCAGCAGCCTATCAGCATTGTCTACAGCCATTTTTTCATCGTCCTCACCGCCTTCTTCGGTTCGTTGTACGCCTCGCTCCGTGCCATCCGCACACCCACTCACCGCTGGTATTGGCACAGCCTAGGACTCGGGCTGAGTGCTATTAACCTGCTCAGTATGGAGTATTTCTTCCTGCTCGACCTGTTGCGCCCGCTCTTGTTGGTCCAAGCCTTCACCAGCACGGGCATGCAACGCTGGCGCCACGCCCTGCGCCACAGCCTACCGTATCTCATCCTATTTGTAAGCATCGCGCTCTGGCGGGCGTTCTTCTTCCCTTACCAAACTTATAATTACCAGCCCCATGTCCTAACCGCTCTGGCCGCTCAACCTCTGACCGCCATCGGGCACGTGATCTCTCGGATTCTGAACGATAGCTTACTCGCAGGTTTGTTGGTATGGTTTTATCCCCTCCAGCGCCTCACGATGTTACCGACTGCCGGCCCACGCACACTGATCTTTACCCTAGTTGCGCTTGCCGCCGCCCTGGGTATCCTTTTCATCCTGGCACGGCGGGCCTGGCGTCTAACGCCGCCCCCGCGATTAAGCCAGCGTTGGCAAGCAACGCGCCCGTGGCTAGTGCTGGGAAGTGCGGGGCTACTGCTGGCCGGGTGGCCCTTCTGGCTTACCGATTTGCCGGTTCACTTTGACTTTCCTTATGACCGGTTCACCCTGCCCTTTATGCTCGGTGCCACTTGTCTTTTGGTGGGGATAGTACGTTTGCTACCCGGCTCACTACCCACAGCCTTCCTGGTCGTCGCGTTAGGATTGGCCACCGCGGCTCAGACCCAAAACAGCGGCGATTACCGCCGCGATTGGGAAGTACAGCGGGCCTTGTTTTGGCAAATGGCCTGGCGCATCCCGGCCCTCAAGCCCGGCACTACCATCGTGATGCAAGGGTTGCCGTTGCGCTATTACAGCGACAATTCGCTCACCGCCCCGCTCAACTGGATTTATGCACCTGAAAATCATACCTCACGAATGGATTATCTGCTGATAGATCTGGACGTGCGTCGTTCGCATTGGGCATTGCAATCCGGCATCGCCCACCAACCGGTGCAGTTAGATTATTTAGCCGCAATGTTTACCGGCAGCACCGATCAGGTCTTAGTGCTTTACTACCAACCTCCTGCCTGTCTGCGGGTCGTGGATCCTGCCCTGGAAGCCGATAACCTCTTCCTCCCTCCGCGCCTGCGCCATGTAGCCGTCCGAATCAGCGCGCCCGACCAAATCGAGACCGCAGCGAACACTCCCACCCTACCCTCTTTCTTCGCCCCTGAACCACCTCACGGCTGGTGCTATTATTACGAACAGGCTGATTTAGCCCGCCAGCGCCGAGATTGGGAAACCGTGGTCGCCCTGGCCGAAACCGCCTTCGCCCTGGGCGATTACCCCAACGACCCCGCCGAACGGTTACCTTTCATCGAGGGCTATGCCCACACCGGGCAATGGGAAGCTGCCCTAACCCAAAGCCTGGAAGCAGCGCGAGTGGCTCCGACCATGCATGGCGTAGTATGTCGCCTGTGGGAACGCTTGTTATGCGAAACCCCACTCAGCCCACAGCGAGAGCAGGCTCATGAAGCCCTGCTGCAGGAAATTCCCTGTCCCTGATTGAGCATAGCGGGCAAAATCGTCTATAATCATCCTCATGTGACGACATTCATCTACCTCAAGGAGGCGTATGAAAATCCTCGTCAGCGGCGGCGCCGGTTACATCGGGAGCACCATTTGCTCAGCTCTGTTGGATGCCGGCCATACCCCCATCATCCTGGATAATCTCTCCACCGGACGGGTGGAATTCACCCGTGGGCGCATCTTTTACCCCGGCGACATCGCCGATGTTGCCCTCTTGGAGCGCATTTTCCAGGAGCACCCCGATATTCATGCCACCATCCACTGCGCGGCCTTGATCGTCGTGCCCGAATCCATGGAAAAGCCCTACGAGTACTACCGCGAGAATGTTGGCAAATCCATTGAGTTCTTTTATCACCTGCACCGCCTGGGGTGCCAGCGGGTCGTGTTCAGTTCCTCGGCTTCGCTCTACGATGTGGTCCCGGGCTTCATGGTGCGCGAGGATTCCCCGCTCAAGCCTTCCAGCCCCTACGCCCGCACCAAATATATGATGGAAATGATCTTGCGGGATTATTGTGTGAGCTATGGTATGTACGGCATTGCCCTGCGCTACTTCAACCCCATCGGCGCCGACCCCCAACTGCGCAGTGGCATCCACGTGGAAAACCCCACCCACGTGCTGGGCCGGATGGTGGACACCGCACTGGGTAAATACCCTTATTTCGAGATCACCGGCACCAACTGGCCCACCCGTGATGGCACCGGCATCCGCGATTACATCCACGTCTGGGATTTGGCCCAGGCGCATCTGGCCGCCGTGTTGGACTTTGACGCCGTGTTTGAGCGTGCCGGCAATCCGCCGGATCGCTACCTGGTCATCAACCTGGGTACCGGACGCGGTGTCACCGTGCGCGAACTCCTAGATGCCTTCCAGAAGGTGATTGGGCGGCAGATCCCAGTGCGCGAAGCCCCACCCCGCCCCGGCGATATTGCGGGTTCCTATGCCAATGCGGATACCGCCGAGCGTTTGTTGGGTTGGAAGGCACAACTTTCCATTGAAGACGGCATCCGTGATGCCCTGCGTTGGGCGGAAAAGCGCAAGGAAATTTTGCAATCAACGCCCCTACCCCCCTAATCGGATCCAGACAAAACTCTTAACATTCTACTTACAGTTGCCTTACAAATCGCCTTGCACACTTAATCCGCAAGGGGGTAATTTGGTTTGTTTAATACACCCTGGTATATAATAATACTAACTTTTACGCCCACTGTTATTATCAAATCTTATACGTTAAGCCTTTACAAAAATTTTTCGCCTTGCGGATGGGTTCTAGGCCAATGAAGTAGTTACAATGAGGCTCCCCACAGGGTAGGTGGGCCTTTCAAAGCCCATCCCTTATCTTCTCCTCCCTTTCGCATCCGAGGTGAATGCGGATCACAAAAGCCGTGGAGGACGCTAATGTCAAGGTCACTTTTCGCCTTCCTCTTCCGATTTTTGATCGTGTTGGTTTTGATGGGGCTCCCCATCCTCTCACCAGGCCTGCCCAGCCCTCGGCCACCGGTCGTTTATGCAGCACCTATTGAACGCCCATCCATGAACATTCCGCCGGCCATCGCACTTAGCGTCCCAGCCACGGCTTTCATCGGGGATACTGTTGCCTTCACCGTCACCTTCGACAACCCCGATCCCAGCGATCCTGGCTATGGCCCCATCATTGATCTCATTATTCCCACCAACGGCGCGGACGGTGCCCCCACCCCCGATGGCCTGACCTTCGTCAGCGCCACCTATTTGGGGGTGAACGTTGAACACACTCTGATCCCTGTGCCGGGCAGTGGCTGTATCACCCATCCTTACATCAAGAATTCGAGCGGCGCCTATATCCAGGTGTGCGGCCTGACGCCGGGTGATACCTTTGTTGCCCTGCGCCTGCCCTTCGGCTCTTTCACCCCGGCTCAGCCGCCCGCGACGGTGGATGTCACCGTCAGCATGAGCAACCTGGCGGATCTGGGCACTCCGCTCACCATCCAGGCGCGCGGCGGCTACCAGTTCGGCTACGACCCGCTGGATAACTGGTGCTGCGGCGACAATCCCAGCCTCACGCTGAGCGGCTGGACGAGTAGCAGCGTTACCCCCATCCTCTTCACCCTCTCCAAATCCTACAACGGCCCGGAAGATGAGACCGCCACCGGCCCCAACTTCCCGCGCCGCTACACCGTCACCGCTCAGATTGCCCCTGGCCAGACGATGACTTCCTTCACCCTGACCGACACTTTGCCGGATAACATGCAGTTCGTCAGCCTGGTCAGCACCAGCCCGAGCGGGGCTTCGTGCACGCTTCCTTCCACCAGCACGCCCGGCGGGGCGCTCTCCTGCGCCTTCGCCTCGGTCAGCGGCACGGTGACGATGACCTTCGAGTACTTCATCCCGCTGCGCGACGCCGGCAGCGCCTCGGTGATTGACCCCGTCAGCGGCGATGACGTTACCTCCTGCAACAACGCCAGCGGCGGCGGGACGTGGACTCCCCTCGACCCGCGCGACACCGGCGGGACATTCACCCAGGACCTCGCCGGCTGCGAACACACCCTGACCGATAAATCCATCGCCATCCAGAAAGCGGTCAGCGTGGTGGGCGGCGGACAGCCCGCCCCTGGCAAGTACCTGGAATACACCCTCGACTTCCAGGTCTCCGATTTCTTCGCCTTCCAGAACGTGGTGGTCACCGATGTCCTCTCGGATGGCCAGCACTTTGACCCCACGTTTACGCCGACTTTGACGTTCAATGGCAGCGGTGGCTTGACCTATAGTGGCTCCTTTGTTTCGGCCAATTACGATGTCGCCTGTCACTACACCGGCGGTGGTGCTGAATGCGAAACCAACTCAGGGCCGTTTGACGGCTCCACCACCCTCGTTTTCCGCGTCTCGGATCAACTGGGTGGAAACGGCAAACTCATCGGCGGCTGCGTACCAACCACAGGCACCGGCGGGGGCGACCCGAATTGCGGCTCCTACAATGACGGCCCCACCACCGGCCGCATCGTCTTCCGCACCCTCATCCAGCAAAACTTCACCGACACCTACCCCTCCGGCGACCCTAGTGTGGACCAGGGCGATACCCTGACGGATAATGTCACCATCAGCGGTGACCTCCTCTCCACAACAGACGCCTCCACCCCCACCGGTCAGAGCGAAGTGGACAACTCAGCGGCCTCGGTGCAGATTGGCCGCGGCGCCTTGACCAAATCCATCTACGCCGTCAACGGCTCGACATCCTTCCCCACCCCGGTGGAAGTCAAACCCGGCGATACGGTCACCTACCGCCTGACCTACACCCTGCCCACCGGCGACGTGGAAAACCTGGTCTTCGACGACTACCTGCCCCTGCCCGTCTTCCACGTAAACGATCCCGACGAAGACGGGGCGCCTGGCCCGGCCTGGACCTTCTCCACCAGTGGGGGGATCCCCTCTCCGGGCGTGGCGACTTTTGGCCCCGCCGACACGTTCTACGCCTATTCGGGCATTGTCCCTACCACCTCCAGCAACACCGCCAACAACCGCCTGAATTTCTTCTACGGCAACTTCGATGGCACGAACGAGCAACCCTACACGGTGGACATCCTCTTCACCGTTACGGTCTCGGATGATCCCTTCGCCGACCGCCTCTACCTGACCAACCAGGCACAGGCTTTCGAAGGCTCCACCAACGCTGGCACGGCTGATGCCAAAGCCATCGTGCAGATTATCCTCACCGAGCCACTGCTGGTGATGACGAAGGGCGTGATCTGGACGAGCAACAGCAATGGCGTCTTCAACCCGAATCCGCCCGGCCCGGTGACCTTCCTGCCGCCTTCCAGCAGCCCGCGCTGGAGCGGGACGATCAACTCTAGCAACCTGGCTTCTACGCCCATCAACAGCAACCTGAGCAACGTGGACGCCGGCGACCTTGTCACCTTCGCCATCGTCATTGAAAACCTAGGCTCTAGCGGCAACGGCGCCTTCGATATTCGCCTGAAAGACGACCTGCCGCCCGGCTTCGTCATCCCCGGCAGCGGCTTGAACCTGCAGGTCTACCGCGGCGATGGCAGCGCGTTAGGTCACACCGACCTGGGCGGCGGCCTCTTCGGCAGCGGCATTGAAATCACTGATCCCGGCCCAGCCGAAGGCGCCAGCCAGAAATATGACCCCAATAACGGTAAGAACATCGTCGTCATCACCTACGATCTGGAACTGGCTTCCACCGTCCAGGGTGGCCAGCAACTCATCAACACCGCCACCCTGTTCAACTACGCCGGTTCCGAAGGCGGCCCCGATCACACCGCCAATGACCTGACCGATACCGCCCAGGTGCAGGTGCGCTACGACGGCCTGGGCAAGACCTTCACCACCGAAATCAACAACGCCTACAACGGCCTCACCCAGGTGGTCATCGGCGAATTCGTGGATTACACCCTCACCCTCACCGTCCACGAAGGCGTGATGCCCAACGTCACCCTGGAAGAGAGCTTGCCCGCCGGCATGGCCTTCGTGGATTGCTTGAGCATCACGGCTTCCTCTGACCTTTCCACCGACCTGAGCGGCGGATTCAGCGCCGCCTGCAACGACCCGACCAACCCGAACGTCACCTCGCCCGGGCAGAACTTCACGTTTACTTTAGGCACCATCACCAACGCCAACCGCGATAACAGCGTGGACGAGACCATCCAAATCGTCTTCCGCGCCGTGGTGCTGAACGTGAGCGGCAACCAGGCGGGCACCAGCCTCATTAACCGCGCCACGTTGAAGATTGATGGCGGCGCCGGCGGCACGGCCATCGTCAATTCTTCCCCGGCCACGGTCATCGAACCCGTCATCACCACCGCCAAGAGCGTCTCCCCGACCACCGCCGATGCCGGCGATACCGTCACTTTCACCGTCACCCTGAGCAACCCGGCCAGCGGCTCCACCACCGCCTACGATGTGGCCTGGAGCGATACGGTGCCGGCCGGCCTGACCTATGTCACTGGCTCGCTGGCTTTGGGCGCCTGCACCGCCTCCACCCCACCGACGCTGAGCGATGCGGGCGCGCCGACGCTCACCGCCAGCGGCGGCCTGTTCCAGCCAGGCGAGTCCTGCACCATCACCTTCCAGGCCACGGTGGATTACTCCGTCGCCCCCGGCCAGAGTATCACCAACACCGCCGCCACCACCTGGACCAGTCTCGCCGGCGCGGTGAGCGACCGCTCCACCTACAACGCCGATTCCGATGAACGCACCGGCGCCGACGGCGTGGGCGGTCCGCTGAACGACTACGCTTCGCAGGGCAGCGCCGCGGTGACCATCAACGCCGTAACGCCGCAGAAGTCCCTGATCGCCACCTCCGAAGCCCACACGGGCGTGGTGAGCGGCACCGAGCGCGTGGCCATCGGCGAAATTGTGCGTTACCGCCTGGTGGTGCAACTTCCCGAAGGCACCAGCCCAAACTTCCAGATTCAAGACCTTCTGCCAACCGGCCTGACTTACCTAGACGACGGCACAGCTCGCCTAGCCCTGCTTTCGAATGGCGCACCGATCAACTCCACCGAGCCAAGTGGGAGCACCCTGGGCCTGGCACTGGGCAATGGCCCCTTTGGTAGCGGCCCCTGGGTCAACGGAAACGATCCCACCCTGGTCACGCCCACCTTCGTCTTACCCGACCAAAACGTTGGATCAAGCAACTCCCTGACTTCTGATCCGGATAGTTACACCACCGGCGTCGCCCCCTACTTCAAACTCGGCACGCTGACCAACAATGACAGCGACGCGGACGGCGAATACGTCATCCTTGAGTTCAACGCCCTGGTGGACAACACCACCAGCGGCAGCAACGACGCCGGGGATGACCGCGTGAACAATTTCCGTGTCTACATCAATGGGGTGCAGAACGGCAGCGCCTCGAACAACGTCACCGTGCGCATCGCCGAACCCCTGCTCACGCTCAACAAAGCCCTCGCCACCGCCCCCAGCGACGCCGGCGATGCCATCACCTACACCCTGACCATCGCCGCTGCCTCGGGCGACGACCGCGCCACCGCCTTCGACCTGAATCTGAGCGACACCCTCGACCCTTACTTGACGATCAGCAGCGTTAACCTTGCTACGACACAAACATCGCCGTGCGTGGGGAATGGGAGCGGAAGCACCCCATTCACCGCAAATTACTCCTGGTCTGGTTCCCCCACCACGGTCACAATCACCGCCACCTGCCTCGATCCGGGCAATACCCTGACGGCGACCATTACCGCGACGGTCAATGCCAACCTCCCTGCGGGCTACACCCTCCCCAACACCGCCACCCTGACCTACACCTCCCTGCCCGGCACGGGTACCTCGCCTAACCCCACCGGCTCTACCACACCGGGTGGCAGCGGCGCCGGCAACGGCGAGCGGGATGGCTCCGGCGGCACCATCAATGACTATGCCGCCTCCAGCAGCGTGAATACGCCCCTCGCTGCGCCCGCCATTGACAAACGCCCGCCGACGCCCGCCAGCGCGCCCATCGGCGCTACCGTTACCTTCCCCATCCTGGTTACCCTGCCGGAAGGCATCACCCAGAACCTGACGGTGGTGGATAACCTGCCGGTGGGCCTGGTTTATGTCAGCCATTCTATCGTCACCAGCGCGGCGGCCAGCGGCGGATTGCTCGCAGCCGACTACAACGACGCCCTCCCCGCGCCCACCGTCACCGCCCCCGGCGGCAGCGGCGACGACCTCACCCTGGCCTTCGGCGATGTCACCACCGCGGCGGACAACGTGACGAACAACAATGCCTTCGTCATTTTCGTCACCGCCCGCGTCAACAACGAAATCGGCAACCAGAACGGCACCACGCTGGCGAACACCGCTTCCCTGAGCTACACCGATCCGGACACCGGCCTCACCCCCATCGCTGACCCCACCCCCGAAAGCGTCACCGTCCTCGAACCCGAACTGAATATCGCCAAATCCGCCGACGACACCACCCCGGCCTACGGGCAGACCCTCACCTACACCCTCACCCTCAGCCACCTGGCCACCAGCACCTCCCCAGCCTACGACATCGTCGTCACCGACACCATCCCCGCCGGCCTGACGTATGTGTCTGGCTCCATCACCGCGCCCATCGGCTGGACCGCCAACGCTTCCGCCGCGCCGACCCTCACCTGGACCTGCGCCGCGCCCTGCTCCCTGCCGGTGGGGGATACCGCCACGCTCACCTACCAGGTCACCGTAAATGGCCCGCCCGGCCCGCCGAACATCGGTGACACCCTGACCAACACCGCCGCCATGACCTGGACTTCGCTGGACGGCACGGATGCCAACGAGCGCACCGGCTCCGGTGGCGTGAACGACTACGCCGATAGCGCTTCCGAATCGGTCACCGTGACCTATCCTGACCTGACCATCACCAAGACCGATGGACAGGCGACCTACATCCCCGGTGTGTCACTCACCTACACCATCGTCGTCAGCAACGTAGGCAACGGCGATGCCACCGGCGCCACGGTGAGCGATGCTATCCCAGCGCAAATCACCTCCTGGAGTTGGGCCTGCACCGCCCAGAGCGGCGGCGCCAGCGGCTGCGACCCCTATAGCGGCAACGGAAACTTCACCGATACGGTGAACCTGCCCGCCGGTTCCTCCATCACCTACACCGTCACCGCCCAGACCGATCCGGCCGCCACCACCAACCTGACCAACACCGCCACCGTCACCCCGCCGAGTGGCATCACCGACCCGACCCCGGGCGATAACACCGCGACCGATACCGATACCCCCACCCCGCAGGCCGACCTCTCCGTCACCAAAGACGACGGCATGACCCAATACGTCCCCGGCAGCACGCTGACCTACACCATCACCGTCAGCAATGCCGGCCCCAGCAACGCCCCCGGCGCGCTGGTCACCGATACCATCCCGGCGCAATTCACCTCCTGGACGTGGGTCTGCTCCGGCAGCACGGGCGGCGCCAGCGGCTGCGATGGCTACGGCCCCGGCAACGCGAACTTCAGCGATACCGTTGACCTGCCCGCCGGCTCCTCCATTACCTACACCATCACGGTGACCATCCCCTCCTCGGCCACGGGTGACCTGGTCAACACCGCCTCCATCACGCCGCCGACCGGCGTCACGGACACGGATACCACCAACAACACTGCCAGCGACACCGACACGCAGAACTCCCAGGCGGCCATCTCAGTCACCAAAGACGACGGGGTGACGGAATACATCCCTGGCAGCACGCTGACTTATACCATCACCGTCACCAACGCCGGCCCCAGCGATGCCCTGGGCGTGAGCGTGAGCGACAACATCCCGCCCCAGTTCACCTCCTGGACGTGGACATGTGTCACCACGGGCGGCGCGACTTGCACTGGCTCCGGCGGCGCCATCAACACGAACTTCAGCGACACGGTAGACATGCCCGCCGGTTCCTCCATCACCTACACCGTCGTCGCTCAGGTGGCCTCCTCCGCCACGGGCGGCCTGACCAATACCGTCACCATCTCCCACCCGGCCGATACCACCTCCGGCGACAACACCGCCAGCGACACCGACACGCCCAACTACCAGGCCGATCTCTACGTCACCAAGACGGATGGCTCGCTCACCTACACCCCCGGCGTGGGCGTGACCTACACCGTGGTGGTCGGCAACAACGGTCCCAGCGATGTGAGCGGCGCCGTGCTGAGCGACAACCTCCCCAGCCAGGCCACCTCCTGGACGTGGGTCTGCTCCGGCAGCACGGGCGGCGCCAGCGGCTGCGATGGCTACGGCCCCGGCAACGCGAACTTCAGCGATACCGTTGACCTGCCCGCCGGCTCCTCCATTACCTACACCATCACGGTGACCATCCCCTCCTCGGCCACGGGTGACCTGGTCAACACCGCCTCCATCACGCCGCCGACCGGCGTCACGGACACGGATACCACCAACAACACTGCCAGCGACACCGACACGCAGAACTCCCAGGCGGCCATCTCAGTCACCAAAGACGACGGGGTGACGGAATACATCCCTGGCAGCACGCTGACTTATACCATCACCGTCACCAACGCCGGCCCCAGCGATGCCCTGGGCGTGAGCGTGAGCGACAACATCCCGCCCCAGTTCACCTCCTGGACGTGGACATGTGTCACCACGGGCGGCGCGACTTGCACTGGCTCCGGCGGCGCCATCAACACGAACTTCAGCGACACGGTAGACATGCCCGCCGGTTCCTCCATCACCTACACCGTCGTCGCTCAGGTGGCCTCCTCCGCCACGGGCGGCCTGACCAATACCGTCACCATCTCCCACCCGGCCGATACCACCTCCGGCGACAACACCGCCAGCGATACCGATACCGCCAACCCGCAGGCCGACCTCTCCGTCACCAAAGATGACGGCGTGACCGTGGTCGCCCCTGGCACCACCCTTACCTACACCATCATCGTCAGCAACGCCGGGCCGAGCGATGCCCTGGGCGCGACCGTCAGCGACCTCAAACCAGCCCAGATCGACACCTGGGATTGGGCCTGCACTGCCCTAAGCGGCGGCGCCAGCGGCTGCGACCCCTATAGCGGCAGCGGGAACTTCACCGATACGGTGAACTTGCCCGCCGGCGCCTCCATCACCTACACCGTCACCGCCCATGTTGCGGCAGGCGCTAGCGGCACGCTCACAAACAATGTCACCATCACACCGCCCGACGGCGTGGACGAGACCAACCCCACCAACAACGCAGATGATGATGTGGATACCGTCCTCACGACCCCCACCGGCGACCTGACCAAATCCCTCTTTACTACCAACCAGGACTTTACCGTCGCTTCCTCCGTCGCTATCGGCGAGATCCTTACTTATGAGGTCACCTTCACCGTCCCGGCCGGCGGCACACTGCCGAACCTGACCCTGACCGACATCCTAGATCGCGGCTTGGCCTTTGTGAAGTGCCTTGGCGTCACGCCTTCCTCCACCGACATCACCACCACCTTGCCAGGTGGCTTCAGCGCGGCTTGCAATGACCCAACCAACCCGACTGTTCAAACCGAACCGACAGTCAGCTCCAATCCATCCGACGCCGGTCGCCGCATTACCTTCAACCTCGGTGATGTCAGTAACAGCGGCGCGACTGACAGCACAGTCACAATTCAATACACTGCCGTCGTACTCAACACCATTGAGAACCAAGATGGCGTAGCCGTAAATAATCAAGCCACTCTTACCTGGGCTAGTGGCACATTGGAAACCACCGCACCTGAAGTGACTGTGCTTGAGCCAGACCTTGAACTTAATAAGACGGCTTCTCCAACTGTAGCTCCACCCGGCACGATCATCACCTTCACTCTGACGTTACGTCACACCTCAGATAGCCACACCGATGCCTTCGATGTGATCGTCGAAGACACCCTACCCGTTGGTCTGACCTATATCCCCGGTTCACTCACCATTGTCCATGGACCAGCAGGTGGGGTGATAGACGACAGCGCTGCGCCTGATCTAAAGATCTCCTGGCCTGTGTTCCCACTTGTAAGCGAAGGCAAACCCACAGAGGCAGTGGTGCAATTTAAGGCTACTTTGGGTAACCTCGATCCGGGCCAGAAGATAACCAACACGGCTTGGCTCACCTGGAGCAGCCTACCCGGCGATGTGACACGTCCTCAATCGCCTTACAACATTACCTCAACCGAACGTTTCTATGATCCAGACAGTCGGGTCAATACCTACGGTGTTTCCGCTCAGGCGATCGTTTCTGCACCTGAATTGCCCTCAACGGGGTTCGCTCCGGCGCGGTTGACGCCTTTACCCCAACAACCTCAATTCTATGCTTACCAGCCTTTGAGCCATATCTGGTTGGAAATTCCAAAAATAAACTTGCACGCGCCAATCATTGGCATCCCTCTTAATGAGACCATTGGATGGGATTTGACCTGGCTCTCATCCCAGGTCGGATGGCTAGAGGGCACCGCCTTCCCCACCTGGAAGGGCAATTCAGCCTTGACTGCCCACGTTTACCTGGCAAACGGTCAACCTGGTCCTTTCTTCAACCTGCATACCCTTTATTGGGGCGATCAGATTATTGTACACCTTGGCAACCAGCGCTACATCTACGAAGTCAGAGAGGTGCGTCGGGTATGGCCAGATGACCTCTCTATCCTGCGCCATGAAAAGTTCCCATGGCTGACCCTAATTACCTGCCAAGGTTACGACCCTGAGATAAACGGTTATCAATATCGTTTAGCTGTACGTGCTGTACAAGTCAAAATTGAGCCAGAGCCATAGATACAGTCCGTTTAATGAGCCTCTGTCATCCAGCGCAACGAAAAAGATCGCCAGCACTAGCGGTCTTTTTCAAAACCATATCTTTGGTCCTTAGCAGGTGAAGGTACTTGATAAAAATCTACAACCCGCCCGCTGAGGCGCGATTCCTCAGCCGCAAAGGCCAGGCGGTGGCTCTCCAGCGCCTCGCGGGCCGCCTGACGTACCTCAGGCGGGTTGCCGCCGGCACGCACGCAAGCTACAAAATGCGCCATCAGCCCCATATCTCCACCACCATGGCCCTGCCCGGGAGGCGGGCTGGTATCGTAGGTACGGCGAGAGAGCGAACGGTGTTCTTCCACCTGAATCCACCCGCCGCCGTTACCCATCATGGCTAACAGACGCCCGCGCGTGCCTTCAATGCGGGTGGAGCGGTGCTCAATATGAGAATGCCCATGCATGGTCAGCGTGACCGTGCTGCCAGCGCTGAAGAGCATGCTCACTACCTGGTGATCGACCACGTCGTTATCGCAATGATAGACGCAACGTCCATATGGCCCGCTGCGGAGTGCTTCTAGGATGGCCTCAGGGGTGGGGTCAAGGGCCAGTACGGTCAGTGGCCAGCCGCGATACTCGGTGATCTGACGCAAATCAGGGTAAACCACGCTGAGCAGGCGCACCAACCATGGACGTTCTACCCACTGGCGCGTCGCCCAGCGAGCAATACCACGTGGTGCCGTCTCGGCGTAATTGTGCCAGAAAGGCTTCATCTCCAGGTAAATATAGGGCGCATAATAGGGGCAGGTTTGTGCTGCCGGACAACCATCCAGGCAGCGTTCCGGTGCACCGGGCGGGGCATTTTCAGCCCGGAAGTGCAACAGATTGCCCACGCTGTAGAGGCGCTGACAGCGTTGCCCCAAAACCCAGGGCAGCATATCTAGGTCATGGCAGCATTTGGCCAGGATCATCGGACTGGAAAGAGCGCTGTTGCGCCAGTTCCCGCGCACGTAAGAGTGCACCATGTGCCAGAAGGCGACGTTTTCGCGGTGATCCACATCCACCACATCACCCAAGACGCCCGATTGCACCATCTCACGTAATAATTGATAGTGACGGGTATAGCGCATCACATGTCCAACGTGCAACTGGCGCCCCACCGCTTCACTGGTGGCCACAATCACCTCGCACTCATCCAGGCGCGGGGCAAGGGGCTTTTCCAGCAAGACGTGATAACCCGCACGCAGGGCGGCCAGAGCGGGAGCCGTGTGTAGCGTATCTTGGGTGCAGATGAGCGCCGCATCGGCCATTTGAGGCTCATCCAACAGATCTTCCCAGGTCGAATACTGACGCTCGCGAGGAATATTGTGCTGGGCGGCAAAGCGGGCGCGGCGTTGCGGATCCGGCTCGGCCACCGCCACAAAGCGCAACTGATCCGGATGTTGCAGGGCATAAGGTGCATAGGCTTCGGCACCGCGCTGCCCAGCCCCGATGAGTACTGCTGTGACGGGTTGAACGGACATGACCAGGGCTCCTTTTCAAGGCTGTTTAGGTGGAATGATAAACTCACGACAAGTGGACTCGTGAGTTACGCCCTCATTATATAATTGAAATAGAAGAAGCAGCTGAGATTTTGGTATCTGATCTCCATTATGTTTTCGGATTTTCCCCACCGCCCCATGGAAAGTAACCGATCTCCTGACAATGTACTCATCCGTCCGGCGACCCCCAAGGATGCCCAAGGCATCGCCTGGGTGCATGTGGAAACCTGGCGCGCCGCCTATGCTGGCCTCATCCCGGCCAACGTCTTAGCCCAACTTTCCGTCGAACACGATGCTCAGCAGATCCGAGAAGGGATCACACACCCGCGCCCGAGGAGTTTTTGGTGGGTGGCCGAAAAAGCGGGGCGCATAGTGGGCTTTGCCAGTGGTGGGCCGGAACGAAGCGGGGACGAAATCTACCGGGGTGAAATTTATGCTCTGTATGTCCTGCCAACGTTCCAACGCCAGGGCATCGGCACGCGGCTTGTGCTCGCCTCGGTGCAGACTTTAATTCAAAACGGGTTGACCTCGATGCTGATCTGGGTCCTGGCCGATAACCACCCGGCCCGAGTATTTTATGCCCGCCTGTGGGGGCAACCAACACGGGAACAGACAATCACCCTCGGCGGCACCTCACTCCGGGAGGTCGGGTATGGGTGGGGGGATCTGACCACTTGGCCCGTGAGCCAGATGGTATGACGTGCAAATCATCCCCAAAGACATCGCCGGGCCAGGAGGCCCGGCGATCGCGTTCCACATGGGAGCAGTGCAACCCCTACACCCGGTAGCACGCCACGAGATGCCCGCCGCCCTTATCTTCCAGGGGCGGGTGGTCGTTATCCTCGCAGACTTTAGCCGCGATCGGGCAGCGCTCGTAAAAACGGCAACGCGGGGGCGGGTTGATCGGCTTGCTGATGCTCCCTTTGATCTCCGGCGCACCGCGCTTGAAGGTGGGATCCGGCACCGGCACCGCTGAGATCAAGGCCCGGGTATAGGGATGCAAGGGATGATGTAACACCTCTTCGGTCGGGCCGTATTCCACAATCTTGCCCATGTACATCACGGCCAACATGTCACTGGTGTAGCGCGCTACGGCCAGGTCATGGGTGATGTAGAGATAACTGACCTCAAGTTGCTGGGCCAGATCCATCATCAGATTCATGACCCCGGTGCGGATGGAGACGTCTAACATCGAGGTGGGCTCATCGGCCACGACAAAACTGGGGTTGATAACCAGGGCGCGCGCAATCGCCACGCGCTGGCGCTGCCCCCCCGAAAGTTCGTGCGGGTAACGGAACATAAATGAGGTGGCCGGGGTCAGCCCCACTTTCTCCAACATCGTGGCCACCATGATCTCACGGTCCAATACCGTGCC
>NZ_JBWGPQ010000022.1:0-46940 GCF_056331585.1 Thermanaerothrix sp. | reverse complement strand
CATTGGCTTTTGCCCTATTGGGTATCTAAATATTAAAACTTTAAAAAGCCCTAGGCGTGAGTACTGAAATTTGGTAAATTGTTAGACAAGTTTTTATACCACTTCTTCAAAATTGGGGTATGATAATATATAAGCCCAACAGGTTTGAGGTCGTTTAGGGCCATTCCAATTCCAAGATTTCTCCGACTGTGAGGTCCCCAAATGAACACCTATAAACGAGTCCACAATTTCAATCCCGGTCCTTCAGTCCTTCCGGTGCCGGTTCTGGAGCAAGCACAGCGAGAGATGCTTGACTATCAAGGCACCGGAATGTCGGTAATGGAAATGTCACACCGCTCTAAAGAGTTCGAAGCCATCATCCAAACTGCCGAAGCTGACCTGCGCGAACTCATGGGTATTCCCCAAAACTACAAGGTCATGTTCTTGCAAGGTGGGGCATCGTTGCAGTTCGCTATGGTGGCAATGAACTTACGGCCGGCTGGTGCTTTTGCTGATTACATTGTAACCGGTGCCTGGAGCCGTACCGCGCTCAAAGAGGCGCAGAAACTGGGCAACACGCGTGTGGTTTTTAACGGGGAAAGCGAAAACTTCACCCGATTACCCGAGGATGGTGAACTTTCATTTGATCCCAATGCCGCCTACGTTCACTTCTGCCATAACGAAACCATCCATGGTGTTGAGTTCAAACGAGAACCGGCTGTGCCTGAGGGGGTACCATTAGTATGCGACATGTCCTCAGATTTCTTAAGTCAGCCAATTGATGTCAGCAAATACGGTGTCATTTACGCCGGCGCCCAGAAAAATGCCGGTCCTGCTGGCGTCACGATTGTGATTGTGCGGGAGGATCTGCTCGCCCGGGTACCGGAGAAACTCCCCGTGATGCTGGATTATAAGGTGCTGGCTGAAAGCGGCTCTCTCCACAATACACCACCCTGTTACGCCATATATATCACCGGTTTAGTCCTAAAATGGCTGAAAGGCTTGGGTGGTGTGTCAAAAATGTACGAGATTAACCGCCAGAAAGCCGATATGGTATACAAGGTAATTGATGAAAGCGGCGGCTTCTACCGTGGTCATGCACGTCCTGAGGCACGTTCCATCATGAACATCCCCTTCCGCTTGCCTAGCGAGGAGTTGGAGGAAATCTTCGTAAAAGAGGCCAAAATGGCTGATTTGATCGGGCTGAAGGGGCACCGTTCCGTTGGCGGCCTGCGGGCTTCACTCTATAATGCGCTTCCGTTAGAGTCCGCTCGCGCATTGGTAGATTTCATGAAAGACTTCCAACAACGATACGGATAAGATAATAGAGAACTTTCCCAAGCCCCTTGCTTCCATCATGGCAAGGGGCTTTACTTTTAGCGCTTGACCGCAACCAAGGTGCCATCACCAGCAGGGTAAATGTGTGCCACAACTCGCGAATCGTTAGCAATCATGTGGTTAAAGTTCCGTATCGCGTCAATGGCAGGGCCGTGGAAAGGTAGGGCCACACTCCCTCCCCACAGTGCATTGTGAAACGCAATCACCCCGCCGGAGGGGACCACGGTTAAGGCCCAGTCATAATAAAAAGGATAACCCTCTTTATCCGCATCTATGAAAACAAAATCAAACGGCCCCAACCGCGCTGCCTTGGAAAGCAAGTGCTTGGCTTCACCTTCGAGAAGGAGAATTCGCTCTGCCAGGCCTGCCCGCTCAAAATTCTGTCGGGCTAGCGCCGCATGTCGAGCCGATTTCTCAATGGTGACCACAATGCCATCTGGGGGAAGTGCGCGTGCAAGCCATAGCGTGCTGTAACCAACCAGCGTACCGATTTCCAATACGTGGCGCGCCCGGGATAAACGTACCAGCAATCCCAGAAATGCGCCTTCCTCTGGAGTAATGGCAATATCCGGAAGACCCAGGTCAAGGGACGCTTCACGTACTTGACGTAGAATCTCATCCTCTGAGGCGAATAGGCGAGTTATATAGTCGTGAATGTTAGGTGAGTCAGGGGTAGTTTGGGGCATTTAACTTGATTTAGCAATACATCATTTCCATCATAATGGTGGAGGTTTTTAATTACTGTGGAATTATACAATGACCTCAAGCCCGTTTGCCATGGTCCATATATTCCAATTCCTCTGATGCAATAACTCATGAAGATTAGCCCAAATTATTGTGATGACTTACACGTGACAAAAAGCACAAACTTGTTATATACATGATTAGTCAACGTTGAGGCGAGGAGGTAGCGTATGCTTTATGCACTGGTAGGGGTAGGGGCGTTAGGCTGTGCCATTGCAGCGGTTGCATCGAAACGGATGTTGATCTCTGCCATTTGGTTAGCCCTGGCAAGCGCGCTAGTCGCTTTAGATATGTATTTGCTAGGAGCGCCCTTCATTGCCGTCATTGAATTGAGCGTAGGGGCGGGGTTGGTTACCGTCCTTTTTGTCTTTGCCATCAATCTAACCGAAGACGAAGCACTTCCTGTCCCGAATTCTGGGCTCAAATGGCTTGCTCTCATTTTAATTCTGACCTGCAGTGGTATTACCGCTTATTTAGTCATCCCACGTTCATTAATGTCCCCATCTAACCCTGAAACCCTGTCTCTTCTCACGATTTTTTGGGATCTACGACGTCTGGAGACCTGGCTACAGGCAATTCTTATTTTCGCCGGGGCGCTTACAGTCTTGGGACTTTTCCGCTCAACATCCCACGAATCGGCCAAAAAGGAGGAGTAATTTATAATGGATTACCTCAATGGGATTGTCATTGCCCTGACCATATTGGGGTTAGTTGGGATTGGAATTTACGCTATCATCGTTTCGCGTAATCTGATTAAAGTCGTGGTCGGACTGCAGATTATGGTCAAAGGCGTCCTGCTGGCCTTTGTGCTTGCCGGGCGAGCCAGCGGCAATATTGGACTTGGGCAAAGCTTAGCACTTACTGTTATTGTTGTGGATACCATTGTTGCGGTTATCGCCTTAGCACTTACGGTTCAAGTGCGCAGGCGTTTTGGAAGCCTGGATCCACAAGACTTAACCACATTGCGGAGGTGATACGGTGCCAAACTGGTTACTCCTCCTTCCTATAAGCATTCCTTGGTTGGGATGCATTAGCGTTTGGATAGCGGGAGATCACCGTCCCAAACTCCAGCATGGCCTAGCGGTTTTCTTTTCAGTGCTGTCCGCTGGCGCTGGCTTAGTGTTGATTTCGTATAGCACACAGCAACTCACCCTGATACTCCCTCTCGGCGGCATTTTTGACGACTTTCGTTTAGCCACCGATGGATTAGGCGTTTTTCTGGCTGTGGTCGCTACGGTGATTGGCATGCTGGCCGTGATCTTCTCTGTGGACTACATGCATGGTGAGCATTCATTGGGACGTTATTATGCCTTTGTCCTTTTCTTTATCGGTTCAATGGTTGGGTTGGTGCTGACTACCAGTTTGCTTTGGATGTTTGTGTTCTGGGAACTCACGGCACTGTGCTCTTATGCCCTGATTGCGTTTCACAATGATGATCCCAAGGCCGTTCGCGGTGGGATCAAAGCATTAATCATGACCCAGTTCGGCGGATTAGGACTGCTCTTCGGTGCCCTTGTGCTGTATGCCTATACTGGGAGTTACGACATTAATTTATTTTTGAGCAACCCTGCTGCCCTTCCCGCCTCAGTGTTAAGCTGGATGGCATTTGGTTTTTTGATCGCCGCTGCAGCAAAATCGGCCCAGTTCCCGTTTCAGACCTGGTTACCGGATGCTATGGAAGCACCCACGCCAGTGAGTGCGCTTATTCACGCTGCTACGATGGTCAATGCCGGGGTTTATCTTTTAGCGCGATTTTATCCAGCGTTCGAAGCGGTGCCGGGTTGGAAACTGGCCATCATGATCGTCGGAATGCTCTCAGCCCTTCTTGCTGCCCTAATGGCACTGGTGGCCCTTGATTTGAAGCGCGTGCTAGCCTATTCAACCGTAAGTCAGTTGGGATTTATGTTTTATGCGGTTGGTGCTGGCGGGATTTTCGCTAGCCAATTCCATCTCATGAGTCACTCTGTCTTCAAGGCACTGCTCTTTTTAGGTGCAGGTGCAGTCATTCACGCTTTAGGTACCCGGGATATGCGCGAGATGGGAGGGCTAGGCAAAAGGATGCCCTTTACCCGGACGGTGTTTATTTTAGGTGCACTTGCCTTGGCTGGTATCCCTATCTTTAACGGCTTTTGGAGCAAGGAGTTGATCCTGGAGGTGGGTTTTGAGCATAGCAATCCTGCTTGGATCGCTGCTCTAATGGTCTTAACCGTAGGATTGACTGCAGCCTATACCCTGCGTATGGTTATTCTAGTCTTTTATGGTAAAGCGCGTTCAGAACATCACATTCATGATGCGGGAGCAGCCATGAAAACCGCTCTGCTGCCACTGGCAATTGGCTCCCTGAGTACGTGGCTCTTGCTTGGACCCTTCTACCAAAGCCTTAAGACCAGTTTGCCATTCCATAACCTGGAATTAAACGAAGTGTGGGTTCAGTTAATCGAAACAATCCGCCCTGCAGGCTGGATGACTCTAGAAGTGGGATTAGAAATATTAAGTCAAACCTCAACCTATCTGGTTTTGCTGGTGATTATAGTGGGTGCGGTTGCCTGGTTGCGACGCGACCGAATAAGCTCTCTTCTGATGACATTCAAAGGGGTGGAAAGGGCAGCACAAAACGGCTTTGGATTTGAGGCTATAAACGAAATCGTGGTCCGTGGCATTCAGCAAACCGGCGAGGCATTACGAGTCACTCAAACCGGACATCTGGCGTGGAATGTCATTGCCATGCTGTTGGGTTGGCTAGTGATCCTTATCCTAACCGTGCTGGGGAGGATCAGTTAGATGGATGCGAACATGGCCGTCATAGGACTATTTGTTTTGCCATTTATTGGAGCCCCATTGGTTTATTTGGTGGATCGGATTCTCTTGCGCCGGGGATCTAATTCGCGCTTTAGTCAATGGATGACCTTGTTCTTGCTGGTACTTTGTATGATTGGTTTGTTTGTTTTCTGGACGCAAAATGCCTCTCATAATTCATTATGGATCTTGATCGGTTCTATTTCGCTCCATTGGGATGGGCTATCATTTCTATTGGCCTTTACGGTTGTCTTATTGGCAACATTGGTTACATTGTTTTCCGGTCCTTACATTAGTGCCGAGAAAGCCCAGGATAAATACTTTGCATTACTTTTGTTAATGGTTGGTGCCATTATTGGTCTTGGGGCCGCAAATGATTTGTTCAACCTGTGGGTATGGTTCGAACTGATGGCTGTTAGCACCTATCTTCTGGTGGCTTTTTATCCCCAGGAGAAAGGCTCGCTTGAGGCTGGGGTCAAGTACTTGGTGCAGAGCGCTGTTGGATCGGTGTTTGTTCTCCTGGCCATTGCAATTACTTATGCCTATGCTGGGACACTCCAATTGGATGGCATCCGCGCCCGATTTGTTGAACTCAGTCCTGCTCTGATTGGGGCTGGAATACTGTTTATTGTTGGTTTTGGGGTCAAGGCTGCCCTGGTCCCCATGCATACCTGGTTGCCAGATGCTCATGCCCAAGCCCCTAGTGGAATTAGCGCCATGCTCTCGGGGATTGTCATCGAAGCCGGATTGGCGGCGATGCTCCGCGCGCTCTTTGCGCTTGGCGCAGAAACCACCTGGTGGGGTACGCTTTTGATGGGATTTGGCGCGATCAACATGTTCCTAGGGAATTTGCTCGCACTGCGACAGCAGCAAATCAAGCGATTGTTGGCTTTTTCCAGTGTGGCACAAGTAGGTTATATGCTAGCGGGAATCGGGGTCGGGTTGGCCTATCACCAACCCACGGCAATTGTCGGTGGAATGTTCCACCTTTTCACCCACGCCCTCATGAAAGGATTAGCCTTTCTAGCCGTGGGTGCGCTTCTGTATGCTTTGGTTATTAGTCAAAACCGGCATACACCACTGACGCTCGATGATGTTAGAGGAGCAGCCCGCCGCTACCCGCTGGTCTGTTTAACTCTGGCAATTGCACTGTTAGGACTGGGGGGATTACCACCTATGGCTGGCTTTATGTCAAAGTGGCAAATCCTGGTGGGTGGTTTCATGAGCCAATCTAGTGCTGGGGTAGCCCTAATGGTTTTTGCAGGATTAAATAGTGTCTTGTCGTTGGGATATTACGCTCCGATCGTGAACCGGCTTTATCAGCTATCCCCGTCTGAAGCCGTGGAGAAAGGTGGGCGTATTCCAGGACTCATGGTATTGCCATTGATGCTCTTCGGTTTAGGCATTCTGCTCCTGGGATTTGTTCCTTCGCTAATGAATCCCATTAATGAATGGGCTGCATCAAGTCTAATGGGTTTGGGAATACGCTAAACTGGGAGAAGGCTTATGGAGATTCTACTGACTCCCCCTCTTGCTTTTCTGATTTATCTGGTGGTTTCATTAGGAATTTTAGCATTGGGTAAACTTCTTGCCCCACCTGAAAAATCCTCACCGCTCAAAGAGAGTCCTTATGCCAGCGGCGAGGAAGCGGAATTGGGTTTTGCCGCACCAGGATATTCACCTTTCTTTCTAATCGCGTTCTTCTTTGCCGTGCTTCATTTGGGTGTTTTGATCATCGGTACTGGAGAATTTTCACCCCGGATATTGCCTTACCTTATCGGTGTGTTATTGACTTTGCTGGCAGTTATTTTAGGATAGGAATAACCGTAAAGGAGCATAGAGATGAACGAGAAAAAAGATTCGTGTTTTCTGGACAAGGTACGTACTTGGGCTAGAGTAAATTCCCCTTGGGCTTTGCACTACAACAGCGGTTCTTGTAATGGTTGTGATATCGAAATCCTGGCCACTCTGACTCCACGCTATGATGTGGAACGGTTTGGAATTAAATTGCAGGGTAGCCCTCGTCATGCGGATGTGTTAATCTGCACTGGGCCGGTAACCTTGCAATCACGCGATCGCTTGCTTCGCATTTATGAACAGATGCCGGAACCCAAATTTGTGGTGGTTGTGGGTTCATGTGGAATTTCGGGGGGAGTCTTCCAAGGATGTTATAACGTCCTGGGAGGGATTGAAAAAGTTATTCCGGTAGATATGTATATTCCGGGTTGCCCCCCAAAACCCGAAGCAATTATTTTTGGTATCGTGCAACTGCTTGAAGCCTTGAAAACAGGGCGCAGACCCGATTCAATCGTTTCTTTGCCGCAACCGGTATTCGAAACTGCGGGAGGAGCAGAATGAACCAGGAAGCAACCCAGGATGAGCTTCTAAAACAGGCGCTAAATGTGATCCGTCCATGGGTTAAAGAGGAACGCACTCCTCAATCCAACCGTCTGGATGTAGTGATCGGACGTGAGGATCTGTTGGCAGTGGTTGAGGCACTAAAGAATGCCCACTGGGGTTATCTAAGCGCTATTACCGGAATGGATCGTCCGGCTACGTCAACACCTGAGTCCGCAGAGAACCAGGAAGGCACAATTGAAGTATTGTATCACTTTTGTGAAAAAAATAACGTCCTGACTCTGCGCGTTAGTGTTCCCTACTGTGATGCTTCTCTCCCATCAATTTGCAATATTCTACCCTCGGCGACCTTATTTGAGCGCGAATTGAGCGAGATGTTTGGTGTCAACATTATAGGAACACCGGATCCCAGCCGGCTACTTCTGCCGGAAAACTGGCCCCATGGGGTTTATCCCTTGCGAAAATCGTTTACCGGCTTTTCAGAGGTTACGGAGGCGCAAAAATGAGCGGTGAGAGATTTGTTATTCCTATCGGCCCTCAACACCCAGCATTAAAAGAACCGAGTCATTTCCAGATTTTTGTAGACGGTGAACAAGTGATCGGTGCCACTCTGCGGTTGGGTTATGTGCACCGTGGAATTGAAAAGGGGGCTGAGCAACGCACCTGGACCCAAAATCTCTATTTAATGGAACGCATTTGTGGCATTTGTTCCCATGTTCACGCACTAGCGTTCTCACAGGGTGTTGAGGCCCTGGCTGGGGTACAAGCCCCACCCCGGGCTCGTGCTATCCGGCAAGTTATTGCCGAATTGGAACGCCTTCACAGTCATTTGCTCTGGCTAGGGGTTGCCGCTCATGAAGCGGGGTTTGATGCGTTGTTCATGTACAGCTGGCGGGACCGCGAAGTCGTTATGGACTTACTGGAATTGGTAAGCGGCAATCGGGTCAACTACTCAGCCAACTTGCTCGGCGGTGTGAAGTTTGACATCACAGCTGAGCAAAAAGTTCGCATCTTAGATGGGCTAAACTTTATCGAGGAACGGGTGCACTATTATCTAAGTGTGGTCAATACCGATGAAACCTTTCTGGCACGAACCCGTGGGGTTGGTCTGCTTTCCCGAGACGAAGCTGAACGCTTAGGCGCCGTTGGTCCAACAGCACGGGCTTCCGGTGTGACACGGGATGTACGGGTGGATGCTCCATACGCCGCCTATTCTGAGTTTCCGGTGAAGATGGTCGTCAGTCAGCAGGGAGATTTGCAAGCCCGCTTTGTCGTCCGCCTGGATGAGTGCTTTGAGAGTATCCGTGTTATTCGTGAGATTCTGAATAATATGCCGGAAAGTGAACTGGTCGCTAGAATGCCTCGGCGTATCCCCGCTGGGGAGGTGGTCAGCCGCGTTGAAGCACCAAGGGGAGAACTGTTTTATTTCATTGTTAGCAGTGGTGGAGATAAACCCGAGCGAGTTAAGGTACGCACACCCAGCCTGGCAAACTGGGGCACGGTATTGGCGACTGCCCCAGGTCATAAACTGGCTGACATTCCCATGTTGGTAGCCGGAATCGATCCTTGTTTCTCGTGCAATGATCGATGATGCCAAACCTGTTGTTCACGGAGTAGCCATCCTATGACCCTGAGTCTGCATCCATTGGTGATACTACTGGTTTTTCCAGGCGGGTTGTTCCTGATCCTGGCCGGTTTGGTCTATGAGTATGTGGATCGAAAACTGGTGGCACGATTCCAAAACCGCATCGGTCCGCGCTGGTTCCAGCCGCTTGCAGATCTGGTCAAACTTCTTTCAAAGGAAGAAATTGTTCCTCAGGGTGTTCAGCGTGGGCTATTTTATCTTTTACCTCTTTTTGCTCTTGCCTCCGCACTAACCGCTGCGCTCTATGTACCTATGGTTGGCTTTGAACCTGCTTATACCTTTCAGGGGGATCTTATCGTCACAATTTATTTACTCAGTGTGCTAACTTTAAGTATGGGGCTTGCCGGTGCGAGCACGGTAGATCGTTTCGCGCTGGTGGGTGCCACCCGAACATTGACACAGTTATTCTCATATGAGGCGCCCTTTATGCTGGCGCTATTAGGACCAGCCATTACGGCACAGTCTTGGCAAATTGGTACCATCAATGAGTTTACCGGACAGAATCTCTGGTTGTTGGTTGCCCAGCCCATCGGATTCTTGGTTGCTATAGTAGGCTTGATGGGTAAGTTGGAACTTCCTCCCTTTGATGCACCTGAGGCTGAAACGGAAATTGTTGCGGGTGCTCTGACCGAGTACAGCGGACGTGGTTTGGCCTTATTCCGCTTGGGAAAAGATATCCAACTGGTTATTGGATTAACGCTAGTATCAGCGTTTTATTTAGGAGGATTACATTCACCTCTCGATTTTATCCTCAAGACCTTGGGATTGCTTCTCGTTGTCGCTTTGATGCAAACTCTTTTTGCCCGTTTGCGCATTGACCAGGTGGTTGGATTGTGGTGGCGAATTGGGACGATTTTGGCAATCATACAGTTGATCGCCATCATTGCCGGACGCTATTTAGGGACTCTATTGTTCTAGAGGTGTAACTATGACCATTGGCAGTATGTTCGGCGACGTCTTTCGCTCGTTGTTTAAGAAACCCGTTACGGAGCGTTACCCATTCCAACGCCCTCGGATTCCAGAGCGTCTGCGCGCAAAAATCGTGTGGAATCCGGAGAATTGCTCAGGTTGCCAACTCTGTGTTAAGGATTGTCCGGCTAATGCGCTGGAACTCATTGTTGTGGATAAGGTTAGTAAACGGTTTGTGATGCGTTATCACGCCGATCGCTGTATTTATTGTGCCCAATGTATTGAGAGTTGTCGTTTTAAATGTCTGGGGTTTTCCAGCGAGGAGTGGGAACTTGCCTCAGCCAACAAGACACCCTTCGAGGTGTTGTATGGGCGAGATGAGGATATTCGGTTCCTGCTCGAACGCGCTGCTCAGGCGTGCTCGGAACAACCGGAGGAGTGTCGAGAGGTTAAGTCATCCTAATTGTCCCAATATTGGGGAGAGTGTGTGTTTAGTAATTGCATGTTTCAATTACTCTAACCATTAACAAACTTAGAGTTTGCTCTTGTTTCGTGGTGCTTTATAGAACGCGTAAATAGAATCGCCAATGTTATTCGTGTAGATTAATTTGAATTTTGGGAAGACGACCCCATGAAAAGCCAACAAGAACACACGGTATCAAAAAAGCAACGCAAATTACAAATTCGGCCTGATGGTTTGTGTGCATAGAACAACACAGTAAGCCTAGAGATAGCTAGAATTAATTCAACATCACAATTATATGTGCTTGACAACAATCGAAAATATATAAATTCTGATTTGTATAAATAATCAGAATTTATATTGGCGTTCTTACATTACCGTTTCGGTACTCTGTGACTCATAAATAAGCCAGTGAATGATGGACAAGAGATATAGTTGCTAAAGCCCAACCGACCCGTGTGCTTACGTGGCAATAGTACCAGTTTATGAAATGTCGTGTAATGTTAAATGCACCTTTTAGAAGCGCCGCCGGATTATCCCTTAAGGGATCCAGCCAGCAATCCGCGCAAGAAATAACGTCCCGCAAGAATATAAACCAATAACGGCGGAAGTGCCGTCAAGAGCGACCCAGCCATTTGGACATTCCAAGCAATAATCTGACTACCAGCCATGTTGTTCAATGCCACTGTAATAGGCCAATCCTTATTTCCCGTCAGGACTACTGCAAACAAGAAATCATTCCAAGCAGAGGTAAATTGCCAGATAAGTACTACGACAAAGCTTGGAATAGAGATTGGGAGCAAGATATGTCGATAAATCTTCAACATATCTGCACCATCAATCTTCGCCGCTTCCAGCAACTCTTGGGGTAAACCGGCGTAATAGTTGCGAAACGTCAGTGTTGTGATGGGTATGCCGTAGATAATATGGGTCAGGGTTAACCCTAACAGTCCTTTGAGTCCAATAGCATTCATAAATTGCACCAGAGGAATAAGGATACTCTGGTAAGGGATAAACATCCCAAACAGGATAAAGGGGAAAATTAGATCTGCCCCCTTGAATTTCCACTTAGCGAAGATATATCCATTAAGAGAACCCAGTGCTGATGATAACACTGCTGCAGGAATTACCATTGTAAAACTATTCCACAGCGATGGCGCAAGTTTCGAATAAGCCTCAACGAAATTGTCAAAGTGAATACCGCAAGGCAGATTCCACATGGTTCTCAAATCCACCTCGGCAAAACTCTTAAAACTGGTTACCAACATCACGTAAAGCGGAATGAGGTAAAAAATCGCCATGAGGATGAGAGGAATATATAGAAAATTCTTACTCAAACGCCATTTTTTCATTTGAACGACTCGTTTCTCAGAGTATAGATAATGTAAGGGATAATAAGAACAGCCACGCTGATTAAGAGCAATATACTGATTGCTGCTCCTCGCCCATAAAAGAGCCCGTCAAATGTGGCTTGCCACATGTAAATGGCAGGCACATCGAGCGGGAGCTGTTTACCAGCAATTGCAATGATAAGGTCAAAGACTTTCAGAGACATGTGCCCGAGAATAATAAGGGCACTCAAGGTAATTGGTGTTAGGAGCGGTAAAACTACATAGCGATAAATCTGCACTTCATTGGCTCCATCTATTTGCGCCGCCTCACGCAACTCATGGGGAATGGCTCGCAATCCCGCTAGATAAAGGGCCATTGTATAGCCGGACATTTGCCAAATAGCCGCCAATGCCACCGCTGCAATCCCCCAGGTGGGCGTGGTATGCCAAGCGTTTTGAAGGAAGTCTAGATGGAGATATGAAAAAAGCAAATTAAAACCGCTGGTACGGCTCCCGGTTGCCGGGTTCATCAACCAGCGCCAAACCACCCCGGTTACTATGTAGGAGATCGCCATTGGAAAAAGAAATAGACTGCGAAAGAAGCCCTCGCCCTTAAGTCCCTGATCAAGCAATACAGCCAGAAAAAAGCCTAATAAGATGCTACCGACGACGAAGACACTAGTAAAAATAATAGTATTGCGAATATCAACCGCGAAACGAGGGTCAGAGAACAGGTTGATGTAGTTTGCCAATCCATTCCAGGCATAATCTGGGTTAAGTCCTTTCCATTTGCTCAAGGATACACGAATTGTCCACCCTATAAATGCATAGATGAATATTAACACTGCCAGGATAGATGGCGTGACAAGCACAACGGAGAGAATTCGATCTTTGTCTTTGATGAACTTTCGCATGAGCGGGACCCTATTACCTTGATTTTGAGGGGTGAGGGCTCGTTGGGATGAATACCCCTCACCCCTCCATCGTTTCACCTTACTTGCAAGGGCCGGAGCTCTTGCACGCAGCAACTAAAGCCGCTTGGAAGTTATCAATATTTCCGTCTTGGACAAAGAGCCCAAGAGCAGTATCAATTTCAGATTTCCAGGAATCATTGGCGACAACGCCGTGCGTGAGAGATCCCACCACCGTATTGGTTGCCCAATCATTCATGGCTGATTGGAGATACTCGCCAAACAGACTTTTATCGCAATCGGTTCGCGCACAAATTGAGCCCTTAACCGGGTTGAAGGCCTCCTGGCCGGCTTTAGAACCAGCAACCTTCAGCCACGCAATGGCACCCTCGGGGTGCGGAGCGCCAGCAGCAAGGACAAAGGAATCCGACAGGAACTGGAAAGTCCCCGACGTACCCGGGACCGGAGCCCAGCCATAATCAACCTGTGGGGTTTTGCCCAACTCGCGGAAGTATCCCTCAGCCCAGTCACCCATTACGTTGAAAGCGGCATCGCCATTCACGATCAACTGGGAAGCATCTTGCCATGAGAGCGAAGCCGAATCCGAATTGGCATAAGTCAAGAGTTTCGCAAAATTTTCCAGTGCCACCTTGACTTCTGGGCTCCCCCAGTCTGTCTTCCCGCTCCATAACCCGTTGTAAGCCTCAGGGCCAAGGGTGCCGAGCAGGACCGTTTCGAGTAGATGCATCTTTGTCCATTGCTCACCCAGCGCCAGGGGGGTGACACCGGCGGCTTTGAGCGTATCCATGGCGGTAAACCACTCATCTATAGTGGTGGGAACGTTGATGTTATGATCCTTCAAAATCTTAGGGTTATACCACAGCACATTGGCCCGATGGATGTTGACCGGTACAGAGTAAATCTTCCCATCCTGGGAAATGAGCGGGATAAGGGTTTCCGGCATTACCTTGATCCAACCCTCCGACTCGTAGAGATCGTTCAGTGGCAGGATTTGATTACCGGCAACATAGGTGCCAATGAGTTCCTGCCCAGCATGTCCCTGCCAAGAATCCGGTGGATCCCCTGCTTGTAGACGGGAAGCCAACACCGCGCGCGCGTTCGTGCCGGCCCCACCGGCTACGGCGGCGTTGATGAACTCAATGTCAGGATACTGGGTCTTAAAGACCTTGATCATGGCCTCGAGACCAGCGGCCTCTCCTCCTCCCGTCCACCAAGAGAAGACCTCAACCTGCTGTTTACCACTGCTGGGTTGCGCAGCAGGGCTAGTCGGTTGAGCAGCTTCCTCAGTAGCCACTGGTTGTTGGGCTGGCGTAGCAGTCGGCGTTGTGCCACAAGCCGTAAGGACGACCGAGAGGATTACAAATAGTCCCAATAGGGTCAAGCTAAACCGTTTCATTTCTTTCCTCCTTCTTCTTATTGGCGACCGTCAATTCCGACGGGATCACAGCCGGGCGCTCCAAGCATTGAGCTCCCGCATTTGGGAGCGCTATTTCCTCGGTGATACAGTAAACGAAACCGTCGGAACCTCCTCCTCTCCTGAAGATGATTTTGTCCTTCATCTTGAAAGGCTTGACCTTCCTGAAGTATTGAGAAGTTTGGAGAAAATTCTAGCCCAGCGCTTCCAAACCGAGCAGCTTCATCTTGATCTCAAAATGCCCGCGCGCCCTATAACCATCTTAGCCGATAGAGTGCTGCTTCGGCAAATCCTATTAAGTTTGGTCAATTATGGGTTGCAACTTTGTTCTGGGAATAGTCTTGGGCTGTGGTTGGAGAGCCAGCCCGACAATACTGTCATTCACATCAATTTTGAGACAGATGAACAATGGGAGATTAACCGGGAGGAAGGGAAAGATTTACTGAATTATATTCGCGCTTGGGCACAACGAATGAGGATTCAGATAGACGAACATTATCCACCACCCGGGCAAAGGGGGAATGTTTCCCTTAATCTAATGTTTGCCCCGATCCCACACCGCACAATCCTAATCATTGACGATCAGGCTACCGCGTTGAAGATGTTTGAACGTTATTTGAGCCATACCGGGGTTGAGGTTGTTGGGATCACAAATCCGGAACAAACTTTAGAGGTGGCCGGAAAGATGCAACCGGATTTGATCATATTAGACGTCATGATGCCACGTTTGGATGGCTGGGAAGTACTCCAAGCATTACAGTTAAACCCTAAAACCAGCAAAATCCCAATCCTTGTCTGCTCGGCTTGGGATGAACCGGAGTTAGCCTATTCACTAGGAGCAGCAGCATTTCTCAAGAAACCCATCCTCCAGAGACAACTCCTCGACGTCCTCTACCAACTAAATATGCTCGATTAGGAGCATGCTATGCCTTGGATCAAAAGCATCTCTGGTGAAGATTCGGATTTTGCGGATCTGGTCAAGTCCACGGCGCGAAACTTAATCTTTACGCTGGGTGGCTTGTACTTATGTTGGCATATCGTTGCAACCCTGGGTTTTCCCCAAACCTTCAACCCAAGCATTTGGATTATATCCGTTTTTATGGTTGGTCTTGTTTGGCTCAGTTTATACTTACTTGAACGCAACTACCTTCTTTCCCAGGTAATATGGTTGTTGGGGTTAAGTGTTGGAATCCTGATTGCCTTTTACTTATACCATCAGCCTGCAACCCTCTTTCTTTTCATGCTCTTACCGCTTATTGCTATAGTAACTTTAGGGGTCGTTGGCCTGTTTATCACCGATTTGGGAATTGTGTGCATTGTCTTAGCCCTTCCTCGCTTTTTTACTGTTCCAGACGGTTATACATTGGTGCTCATCATTGGGGGTGCATTTATCAGCCTTTTCGGGTGGGCTCTTTCAAGCAACCTTATTGAAGCCCTTGACTCGGCCTACTACCATTACACCGAAGCCCGCCGGTTATTGGAAGAGACACGCGAGCATCGCGCCGAATTAAGCCGTGTTCTCAAAGAAATGAACCACGCCAATTATCAGTTAGAACGCCTCAATGAGATGCTCGCCTTCGCTCGGGCTCAAGCCGAAGAAGCAAGAGAAGCGCGCAATCACTTTGTCCTGGCGGTCAGTCACGAGCTGCGTAGTCCGTTGAATTTCATCATTGGTTTTAGTGATTTAATGGTCAACGCTCCAACAACTTATGCGCCATTAGAAACCTGGCCCGCCGGTCTATATGATGACATCCGGGAAATCTACAACATGCGTTTGATCAATGACATTCTCGACATGGGTAAAATTGACGCCCGACAGATGAGCCTCTTTCGAGAGAAGGCCCACCTGGATCAGATTATTACTGAAGTGCATCAAATGGTATCCAGCGCGTTTGAGGAAAAAGGACTGTGGATCAAACTTGAGATCCCGTCCGATTTACCTCCCGTTTTCGTGGATGCCACCCGCATTCGCCAAGTATTGCTCAATTTGTTCAATAATGCATTGCGTTTCACCGATCAAGGGGGTGTTACGTTGCGGGTTGAGAAATTAGAAGACTCGATATGCATTAACGTCATTGATACGGGTGTAGGGATTGCTCCCGAAGACTTACCAAAAGTTTTTACCGAATTTCGTCAAGTCGGCGAAGAGAACTGGCGCAGACGATCCGGTACCGGATTGGGGCTCTATATCAGCCGGAGATTTGTTGAATTACACGGGGGCAAAATGGGGGTTGAAAGTCGCCTAGGAGAAGGAAGCCGCTTTTACTTTACCCTTCCCCTAGCTGTACCTCACGAGGAATCGGTCCCCATAGGCCCAAGTGGTTATCGTACTGTATCCGCACAAGATAATAAGTTTGTGTTGTTTGTCACCCCCAATAATGAACAGGTTCAAACCATACGCCAGACTTTGGATGAATACGTTTTCTACCCAGATAGAGCAACTTTACCCGCGGGCAGTTTTAATCTCATCCCAAGCCGGTTCTATATCCCCTCAGTGTCTCCCTTATGAATTACCGGTGATCAGAATACACCTCCCCCACGTTGCCTCACAAATAGGTTCTATCCATTCCTACCTCTTAAAACCCATCTCTCGGCACGCGTTGTTGGACACAATAAAATCCTTAGGGGCTCACGTCCATTCGATCCTCGTAATTGATGACGATCCCGCAATGGTTCAATTTATAACCAAAGCGATCCGATCTGTTCAATTAGACCATACAGAATATCGTTTATTCAGTGCCCTTAGCGGTGGTGAAGCCTTCAAAATCTTAGCCGAATATCCCATTGATGCCGTGTTGCTTGATCTTGAGTTGCCGGATATTCACGGTTGGGATTGGCTAGCAAAACTACGTCAAACCCCTGCATATGCTGACCTACCCGTAGTAATTATCTCCGCGGAAGAGCAACCAGAAGCCACACTCTCACCCGAGGGTAACGTCCTCGAATTAAGCCTCTCTCGCCCATTGACCACGCATGAAACGCGCGAAATAATTCGCGCAATTCTAAACACAATTTTGCCTCGCTACCCAAAAACAACCACATCTACCGATTTTACAGGTCACAATTAACCTGGCGTTGCTGCCATAAAAGCGCGTTTTTGAGTTAAATTAAGACAAAAACTCTTGATTTTTCCCTTCATATGTATCATAATCAATCGTGTATAATCACATTCGATAGCGATCACTTGCATTAACTCTCTCTGTGAGGTTTAGAGCCATATTCATCTCTTGCTTCCCTGTCGCCCCCTCAAAATTGGAGTCCATTCCCGATAGTCCTGTACCTTACTTTCAAAAATGCTTCAACCAGCAATGCGTTTTCTCCAGTCATTTCTAAGTCATACCGCTAGTAGTTCCTAATCTCCCCTATTTTGACCAGAACAGGAAGGTTGCAATGACTAAGATCGCGTTTATCGGCGCTGGTAGTCTTGAGTTCACTACAAGCCTTGTGCGGGATGTCCTTACCTTCCCTCTCTTACAAAACGCTACCCTTGCGCTAATGGATATCAATGCTGAGCGCTTAGAATTTGCCGAGCGGGCGGTGCGGAAAATCGTTGCGGCTGGAAACTACCCTGCTAGCGTACAGGCAACCCTCGATCGCACCGAAGCCCTTAGAGACGCTGATGTAGTGCTCACCACAATCCTCGTTGGTTCCACAAATGTCTGGCGCCACGATATAGAAATACCCAAGAAGTATGGGGTTGATATCAACGTTGGCGATACCCGCGGCCCAAGCGGCATCTTTCGCTTCCTGCGCACACTGCCCCCCATGCTTGAAATCGTTCGCGATATGGAACGCCTTTGTCCTAAAGCCGTTTTGCTTAATTACACCAACCCCATGGCTATGCTATGTGGAGCCCTACAACGTCAGACCTTTATTCCGGTAACGGGTCTTTGCCACAGCGTGCAAGGGACGGCTAAAATGTTGGCCGAGTGGATCGGAGCCCCTTTTGATGAAATCACTTACACTTGTGCGGGAATAAACCACCAAGCCTTTTTCCTAAAATATGAATGGAATGGTGAAGATGCCTATCCCCTCATTCGCAAAGCTGTCATCGAACGTCCTGAGATTTACAACCAAGAGCAAGTGCGTAACGAGATGTTTCTTCATCTCGATTATTACCCTACCGAATCAAGTGGACACAACTCAGAATATAATCCCTGGTTTCGCAAACGCCCCGACCTGATCGAAAAGTACTGCACCCATGGTACGGGTTGGAACCCCGGTGAGTATGCTTACATACTCAAAGAATATCAAAAAACCGAACTTACTTGGAAAGACCGCGTTCGTGAAGAGCTAGCGCGCGAGTTAACGCCAGAAGATCTAAAACGTGGTGACGAGTATGCCGCGTACATCATCAATGCGCTGATGGGAGGTGAACCCTTCGGCTTTAACGGAAACGTGCCTAATACTCACCTGATTACCAATCTACCCTTTGGGGCTTGCGTGGAAGTTCCCGTTTATGTGGACAAAGGGGGTTTTCATCCCATCCATGTGGGTGCTCTGCCTCCCCAACTGGTCGCGCTAATTCACACCAATGTCATGGTGGAAGAGATGGCTATTGAAGCCGCACTAACTGGAAATGCTCGTTTGGTAATGCAGGCCTGCCTCCACGACCCCCTGACTGCTGCAGTTCTTTCCATGGAGGAAATCAAAACCATGGTCAAGGAAATGTTTGTCCAAAATCGCGCATACTTGCCTCAATTTACCAAGATTGATGTGGAGTAGATGGAAATGCTTCTGGAAAACTACCGTCCTCGCCCCAAATTGGTGACCAAAGTTACATCGGTCCTTTACCCTGGTTATCCGGTCATTGATGCTCACAACCACCTGACCGAGCCGTTTGGTGGCGGTTGGGACAAGAAACCCCTCTCTCAATTGTTAGATATTTTGGATGAAGCAGGCGTGCGCATTTATGTTGATTTGGATGGCGGTTGGGGTGAAAATGTACTTACCCTCCACCTCGACCTTCTCAAAGCCCGTGCTCCAGAACGATTTCGCGTCTTCGGGGGTGTGGATTGGAGTAAGTGGTCAGAATTGGGCAACCGTTTTCCAGATTGGGCAGCCGAACGGCTGCGAGTCCAAAAAGAATGGGGGGCTGACGGTCTTAAAATATGGAAACTTTTCGGCCTTCAAGTACGCGATCACGAAGGAAATTTGGTCAAAGTAGACGATCCACGGCTAGATATCCTCTGGGAAACAGCAGCGGATTTAAAGCTTCCGGTGATTATCCACGTTGCCGATCCGGTAGCCTTTTTTGATCCCGTTGACGAAACGAATGAACGCTGGGAAGAACTCCATCAGCATCCAGATTGGGTCTTTACCAGCCCCCCTTACCCGCCATTTACCGAGATTTTAGAAGCCTTTTATCGTTTAGTCAAAGCGCACCCACGCACGCTATTCATTGGTGCTCATGTTGGCTGTTATGCCGAAAACCTTGCCTGGGTAAGTAAGATGCTCGACGATTGTCCCAATTATTACATTGATATTGCTGCGCGAATTGGCGAACTTGGACGACAACCGTATTCGGCCCGACGTTTCTTTATCCAATATCAAGATCGCATCCTTTTCGGTAGTGATCTAGGCCCCGATTTAGAGGCCTATCGCATTTATTACCGCTTCTTAGAAACTGATGATGAATACTTTAACTACAACCCCGGAGATGTCCCTCTCCAAGGGCGCTGGTTTATCTATGGCCTTTACCTCCCTGATGAGGTGCTGGCTAAGGTTTATTACCAAAATGCCCAGGAGGTGCTTGGAATCCAAACTTTACCCTGACTCACAACCCAGACAACACTTACCCGATCTTGTCTTTTCAGGAAGGAGAGATGAAGATGAAACGCAATCCCTTGTATTTGCTTATGATTCTTGTTTTGGTGTTTATGGTAGCCCTCTCAGCATGTGCTCCAGCTGCTACCCCCACCCCTACCGCTCCAGCTCCGACCTCAGCAATTGCCGAGCCCACCACACCGCCTACGGCGTCTCCTCAACCCGCTCAGGAAAAAATCACGGTAATCTTTCCCCGTCACGAGGCCGATATCGTCGGCGCCTTTGAGGCCCGTGTTCGCGAATTTGAAAAAACAACCGGGATTAAAGTCGAATTGATTCAGAGCGACTGGGATTCGGTTGCCGACCGCGTGATCCCTGAAATGGCAACAAGGGGTAGCGCTTATGATGTGGTGGAATTCGATAATGGCTGGGTGGCTGAGTGGTGTGGGGCAGGATGGGTTACCCCCCTCAATGATTTCATGCCTGAGGGATTTACCCAAGGCATGATCCCTGGCCTAGTAGATCTCTTCTCCTGCCCGGACGGAAAACTTTACGGCGTGGTTTGGAACAATGACACGCGTTTCTTCTATTACAACGCCGCCAAGTTAGAAACTGCCGGTTATACCCAACCCCCTCGCACCTGGCAAGAATTTAAAGAGATGAGTCTGGCTGCCAAGGATAAGGGCGTGGTCCAATATGGCATGGCGCCATCTTGGAATCAAGAATGGGCACTGGCTAACGAATTCCATTTCTGGACCTATACCTTCGGCGGCAAAATTGTTGACGAACAAGGGTGTTTCGAGTTTAACAAAGATCCTAACACGCTGGCAGCCCTTCAATTTATGATTGACGCGCTTAAAGAAGGTGTGGCTAACCCTGCAGGCTTAACTTACGACCAAGCCACTGCTCAAGATGCTTTTCTCAAGGGTGATACACTATTCCTGCCTCAGGGTATCGCGGGCTTAATGGCTTATACCCAGGATCCCAACATTTCAAAAGTTGCGGGTCAAGTTAAAGTTGGCCTTGTGCCTGGTGCCACTCCCGACTTAAGCGCAACCCTTACTCTACCTGAAGCCTATGCCATTCCGGTAAACTCTAAACATAAAGAAGCAGCCTGGAAGTTCATCCAGTTCATGACCAGCCGCGAGACGAATAAAATTCTTGCTCAGGAAATCGGTCTATTGCCCATCTGGACCGACCTCTATACCGATCCTGACCTTCTGGCCAAATATCCCTTCTGGGCCGATTTCCAAGCACAGTTGTCTACGGCGCGAGGTCTTTCCAAGTTAACTTGGTATGGCGACTTTGTGGATGTGACCATCGCCGAGATTCATAAAGCCTTGGCGGGCGAACAAACCGCCCAGCAAGCGTTAGATAACATGGCCAAAGGATTGGCCCAGTTTGAGTGTCAACCCTAATCAAATGAAATGGGGGGACAAGATGATTAGGCATCATGTCCCCCCAGCTCCAAGGGCGAACACACTGACTATGCCGATGAAATTACGCTCACGCCCTCTAGCAGACAACCCACAACTATTAGGCCTATTACTCACTTTGCCAGCATTGGTGGCCATACTAGCGGTGGTTTTAGTCCCAATCGTTAGTTCCTTCTGGCTTAGTCTTCATCAAAAGGATCTTTCGCGCCCACAATACGATGCTTTTATCGGTTTTAAGAATTACCTAACCCTGCTACGCGATTCGCGTTATCTTAACTCGCTTTGGGTTACCTTCCGCTTTAGCCTAACTTCAGTCATTATGGAGGTAATCCTTGGAGTAAGCATTGCCCTGGTCCTAAATCAACGCTTCGTGGGACGGGGCTTTGTGCGCGGTTTGATGATATTGCCATGGGCGATGCCTTCAATTGTCAATGCAGCCATGTGGAAATGGATCTATAACGCCGATTATGGGGCGTTGAATGCCTTACTCACCCAACTGCATATCATTGAAGGTTATCGTGTTTGGCTGGCCGATCCAACCTGGGCAACGATCTTGATCATTCTTGCAAATGTTTGGAAAGAAACACCCTTTACAGCCATCCTGGTCCTGGCGGCACTCCAGGCTATTCCAGAGGATCTCTATGAAGCAGCCCGTGTGGACGGCGCATCGGCCTGGCGTTCGTTTTGCCATATCACTCTTCCTCTTATCAGCCCTGTGCTCATGGTTGCAGCAATGTTGCAGTTTATCTGGGGCTTTCAGACCTTCGAACTTGTTTACGTGACGACAGGTGGTGGGCCTTTCAGTACCACGGAATTGACCACCTTAAGAGTCTACGCAACAACCTTTCGGTCGTTACGCTTTGGGTACGGTGCCGCTATGGCTTACTTGACCAGTTTGGTTATTCTCATTCCGGCGGTTTTCTATATTCGCTCGGCATACCACCGTGTTGTGGAGATGTAGTATGCGAGTCTTTTTAAAGCGGTTTATGCCCAGGCTCTTGCTCTACATTCTGGTTTTAACAATTGTAGTGTGGACTATTGCTCCCTATTTGTGGCTGATTATTTCATCCTTCTCCTCCAAAATTGATTTGCTAACCGTGCCTCTGCGTTGGATCCCCTCTCGACCTACATTAGAAAATTATCGTTCGCTCTTTTTTGAGTACGGGGAAGAAAGCGTTAACGTTCGGCTTTTCATAAAGTCCCTAACCAATTCCGTAATTATCTCATTGAGCACGATGAGTATTGCAACTGTCTTGGGAGTTTTTGCGGCTTATGCCATTGCCCGGTTGCGCTTTCGCGGCAATCAGGGGATGGTCCTGACCATGATGTCCATTCAACTGATCCCCCCCATTATCCTGGTCATCCCTCTTTATGTAATCATGCGCCAGGCAAAATTGCTGGATACCCACCTTGGTCTCATTATCGTAGATTTAAGCATTGCTTTGCCCTTGGTTATCTGGTTAATGCGCAGTTATTTTGCCTCTATTCCTTCGGAATTAGAGGATGCTGCCCGCATTGATGGATGCACGTATTTTGATGCACTATTTCGAATCGTCCTTCCCCTTTCTGGACCTGGATTAGTAAGCGTAATGATCTTTGCCTTTATTGCATCATGGAATGAATATCTCTATGCCTTTATCTATACGAACATTAATGCTAAAACTCTACCTGTCTTAATCGGGGAGTTCAGTACCAAACTTGGGCTTGAGTATCTGAAAATTGCAGCAGCAGGAGTATTAGCCAGTTTACCCCCCGTGTTTTTAGCATTGCTCTTCCAGCGTTTCATTATCCGAGGTTTAACTGCTGGCGCAATTAAGTGAGCAAACCATGGAAAGAAAAATATGGGTATGGTCTTAAAATTTGGTACTTTGAACTTAGTTTTCGATGAGCGGGCTGCAATTTCTCTGTTTCATAACGAGAAGTTGGTCAGCCAACTCTTCCCTTTGGTAGAACTCTATAATCAAATCCCTTTAGATTCACCAGTAAAAACTGCCTTCCAAGGTCCTGTAGACCTTTTCTCTTCGCTAGGGAAAGGGTTTCGTTATTCGGTTAAGGCAACATATAAGTGTGATTTAATCCTCATCATCAATATCGATCATTTTCCCCGATGGTACGATACCGTCTTTTTACATTGGAGGTTCGAAAATCGCGGTGATCTTCCAATAGAGATTAATCGCCTAAGTCTTCCCCGGATGTCAATTCCGCGTCCCTCTTCTCAAAGTGTGTGGACGTTTCAGGGCGCTGCAGTTCAATGGGGGCAGGATTTCGCGTTTGAACTACCATCAACCTTTTATAGAGACAACTTTCTTGGACACTTTCAGGATGGTGAAGGGGGTGGTATCCCCTTGGTGGATTTTTGGACCCCTGACTTGGGAATTGCACTGGGACATCTTGAAACCGCATCTCAACCCTGGTATATGCCTGTTGAAGCCAGCGCCGACCAGATCATTGCATCCTTACAATGGCGAGGCAACACCCGTCTTGAACCAGGAAATAGTTTGGATGGTTTGTATACCGTGCTGATGATTCACCACGGTGATTTTTTTGAGCCCTTAGCGCGTTATCGCGAAATGATGAAATTACGAGGTGTTGCACCAGCCCAGCCCTCAACCGAAGATTATGAACCGGCTTGGTGTTCATGGGGCTACGAATTTGATGTTCGTCCGGAAGAAATCGAAGGGGTATTACCCATGCTCACCCGTTTGGGAATTCGCTGGGTGACGCTGGACGACCGGTGGTTTGATCATTACGGAGATTGGAACCCGCGGCAAGATACCTTCCCGGGCGGGGACGAGGAAATGAAAAAACTGGTGGAAAGGATCCACCAGGCAGGGTTAAAGGCCCAATTATGGTGGTATCCGCTTTGCGCTGAGGATGGGCATGGACAATGGGACACATTAACCTACGGCTATTCTCGAGTTCTCTTAGAGCACCCTGATTGGGTCGTGCTGAATTCTGACGGCACTATTGCTCGTAACAATCGCCATTTGGCAATGCTTTGCCCCGCTTTACCCGAGGTTCAAAATTACACTCTCAAACTGGTCGAACGCTTTATCGGTGAATGGGGATTTGATGGCTTCAAATTGGATAATATTTACACGATGGCCCAATGCTACAACCTGACTCATGGTCATCAAAGATCAGAAGAATCAGTTCAGGCTTTCGGTATACTTTATCGCCAAATTCTCACCGAAAGTCGGCGGTTACGGCAACAGGCTGTGATCCAAATCTGCCCGTGTGGGACACCTCTCACTTTCGACCTCATCCCTGCTGCTACGCAAACGGTCACCGCAGATCCAACCTCCAGTTATCAGGTACGCCAAAGGATAAAATTTTATAAGGCGCTCATGGGACCTCAAGCCGCAGTATTTGCTGATCATGTTGAACTCACGGACGGCGGTGAGGATTTTGCTTCTCAAATTGGTGTGGGCGGAGTACCCGGTACAAAATTCGTCTGGCCTGAACGGCCTGAAATCCTGGCCCGGTTGCGGGAAGTTTGGTTGCTTACCTCAGGAAAGGAAGGGGTGTGGGGGAAATGGTTTCAAATTTACCATGAACACCGACTCGCTGAGGGTGAATATCTCAATCTTTACGATATGGCTTTTGATTATCCGGAAAGCCATGTTATCCGTAAAGGACATCGCTTTTATTACGCTTTCTTTGCACCCATTTTCAAGGGGGAAGTCGAGTTCAGAGGCTTAGAAGCCAAGTCATATCGGTTAGTGGATTACGTCAATGGTCGTAATGTTGGGGTCATTCATGGGGAAAACCCTGTTCTTCATATTGAGTTCGAGCAATCACTCTTAGTGGTTGCAATTCCTGAAAATCTTTGACCACAAAGGGAGTTCTATGAAGCCGGGTGATTTTACGTATCACGAAATAACGACGCAAACTGAAGCCTGGGTTGAGGCACTCGATGTTGTCGAGCGCTCTCGCACTGACCTGACCACCCTTTTCAGCCACCACTACAGCCAAGTAATTTTTACTGGATGTGGTTCTACGTACTACCTTTCACAGGCCGCCGCAGCCCTTTTCCAAGAATGTACTGGCCGTATTGCTCGGGCCGCCCCCGCGGGCGAGCTGTTGCTCAACGAAAGAACAATTCTACCAAGCAACCACGTTGAGTCCACCTTATTGATTGCCATTAGCCGATCTGGCACCACCACTGAAACCCTGCGTGCCGTTGAACGCTTCAAAACCCATCATCGCGGCAAGGTATTGGTCATCACTAATTATGCCGATCGCCCGCTACCCCGGTTGGCCGACCTTTCGTTAATCATTGAAAAAGGCCAGGAAAAAAGTATCGCCCAGACTCGCTCCTTCGCTTCAATGTATGTTGCGGCTGTTGCCACAAGCCTGCTCGCCGGGGAGTATCACAGCGAGCGCTCAGCCATGTACCAATTAGCTGAGAAAGGGCAAACATTACTAAGATCCTACGCTTCTCTGGCTCAGGAAGTAGGCGAAAATTTGAATTTTGATCGTTTTTACTTCTTGGGCAGTGGTATTCAATACGGGCTTGCCTGTGAAGTTAGCCTAAAAATGAAAGAAATGACCCTTACCCACAGTGAACCTTTCCATTTCCTGGAATTCCGCCATGGCCCAATGTCCATGGTTGGGGGTCATACCGTTGTTGTGGGTCTGCTATCCGAATTAAATTTCCCACACGAATGGGCTGTTTTGGAGGAAATGCAAAGTCTAGGAGCCAGGATTCTCTCTCTAGCGGAGCATGGTGACAAAGTTAGCATTAAGTTTCATAGCCACCTTCCCGAATTAGTGTATGGTGTCCTCTATTTACCCGTATTGCAACTTATGGCTTACTATCGTGCCTTAGCCAAGGGGTTGGACCCAGATCGTCCTTCCCACTTAAGCGCTGTTGTTGAACTTGATACACTCTAGAGAGGAGGTTCATTCAAAGACATTAGCTGCTCGCTTCTATCATATAAAATCCCGATTCTTTTCTAAACCAATGGAATGGAGGAAACCATGAGAAAGACTGCCCTGTTCCTGACCCTTCTCCTAGCACTAGCTGTGATTTTGAGCGCTTGCGCTGGAAGCGCACCAACGGCTATGCCAGCACAAGCCTCGCCCACCTCAGCACCCATTGAAGCAACGTCTCCCCCCTCCGAGGGAAAAGTCGAATTGCGGATGATGATGTGGGGTGCCCCCGAGGAATTAGATATCTGGAAACAAATTGTGGCCGATTTTCAATCCGCCAACCCCAATATTAACGTGAGCGTTGAAGTCTCTGAATGGGAATCGTACTGGACAAAACTGAAAACTCTTTTGGCAGCAGGGACTCCCCGGATATCTTCGCCATTGATGCTCCCTATTACTTAGACTATCAAACCCGCGGGGTATTGCTCAATTTGCAGCCCTATCTCGATGCCAATCCTCATGTACTCGACGATGTCTATCCTCAGACCTTGAAGGCCTATCAAACTGCTGAGGGCTATTTTGGCCTTCCGCGCGACTTTCAGACCATTGTTGTCTTTTATAACAAAGATATGTTTGATGCCGCAGGCGTTCCTTACCCCTCTCCTGATTGGACCTATGATGATTTTCGCGCTACTGCCAAAGCACTCACGATCGATAAGGATAAAGATGGGGTCATTGATCAATATGGCTACGCCACTGATCTGTGGGATATGGAACTGTTTTGGAGTGAGGCAATCTGGGCGTTTGGCGGTGACATCATCAGCCCGGATCATACTAAAACGCTCATTGGCAGCCCCGAAGCCCGCAAGGCTTGGCAATTTATCTACGACATGATGTTTGTGGATAAATCCATGCCCGATTCCACCACTGCGGCCCAATACGGTGGTGATCTCTTCCAGGCCGGTAAGGCAGCAATGACCACAATCGGTCACTGGGCTGTACCAGGATATGCAGAAGCTGGCCTGAACTTTGACGTTGTGCCCATGCCTGTTGGCCCAGCCGGTCGAGCAACTAGCGTCAACAGTGCAGGATTTGTCATCGCAAAAGCCTCGAAGAACCCTGATGCAGCGTGGAAGTTCCTCGAATTTGTGATCAGTCCATCTGCCCAAACGCGTCTGGCAGAACTCGGGTTTGCCTGCCCGGTGCTCAAGTCAGTCGCAGAGAGCCCGGCTTTCCTGGAGCAGAAGATTAAGATTAACCATAAAGTATTCCTCGACTCGCTTGAATTTGCCCACATGAAGCCGGTCTTCAAGGGTTATGATGAGTGGGCTTCGGTCATTGGTGATGGCATGGCACCAATTTGGGCGGGTGAAGAGGCTGATCTAAACGCCATTCTGGATGAGATCATTCCCCAAGCCGATGAGGTCTTAAAACAATACAATCCATAAGAATTTTCAATAAAAAAGGAGGGGTTTCCTTCTTGAGGAGACCCCTCCATTCACTTAGCCAGGAGATTATTTTATGGAAGCAGGGATCAAGCCCCTTGGTCGAGAAAAGATATGGTTGTGGATCCTCTTAGCCCCTACCCTCTTTGGTTTGGTCTTCAGTGCCTTTGGCGCATTACTGGCCACGCTCGGTCTTTCTTTTACCGAATGGGATCTGTTCACCTCTCCAAAGTGGGTGGGGCTTAGCAACTACATGACCTTATTTACAGATAAGCGGTTTTTACGAGCATTGGCAAATACCGCACAATTTGCGATGCTTTATGTTCCAGGAGTCGTTATCATCTCTTTGTTGATCGCGGTGTTGATGAATCGGGCAATCAAGGGAGTCTCGCTATATCGAACTATGTACTATTTACCAGTAGTAACCTCTGCCGTCGCCACGGCATTGGTCTGGAACATGATTTATGGTAAGGACACGGGAGTTTTGAATTTCGTCCTTAAACAATTAGGGATGCAGCCAGTATGCTGGTTGTGCACCGATCACGCCATGCTTTCAGTTGTGATTGTAAACATTTGGGGGGCTATTGGCGAAGGGATGATCATTTTTTTGGCAGGACTCACGGCGATTCCTAAAGAATACTATGAGGCCTCAGAAATCGATGGGGCGAATCGCTTTCAGCAGTTCTTTAGAATTACCCTACCCTTGATCACGCCGAGCATTTTCTTCCAAACCCTAATTTCTACCATAAACGCCTTTCAAGCCTTTGACTATATTTACATGCTAACGCGGAGAGGACAGGGAGACAGTTCGATTCCGGTGGTGGTGTTTTCGATTTACCGTAACGCCTGGCACTTCAACAAATATGGTGTGGCCAGCGCTCAAGCCATTGAACTCACATTAATCGTGGCTGTACTCATGGCGGTCTATTTGTGGGCAGAGAAAAAATTTGTCGTTTACGAATAACTTGCGAGTAACTTGCGAGGCAATAATGAGCAATAAAAGAATTGAGAAAATAGTACTAGATGGCGTGACCTACCTTCTGCTTTCGTTGGGCGCCGTTATAATGGTAACCCCTTTCTTGTGGATGATTGCTACCTCATTTAAGCGCCCAGCTGATCAATTCACTATGACCCTGATCCCTAATCCAGTCACATTGGACAACTATCGCAGTCTATTTAATGTTGATCTGAATTTTCCTTTGATGTTCATGAATAGCACAGTGATTTCATTGCTTGTAACCGTTGGACAGTTACTTACCTGCTCAATGGCCGCATTTTGTTTTGCAGTGGTCAAGTTCAAGGGACGAGAAGTCCTTTTCGCTGCATTGCTTGCCACCTTGCTCATCCCATTTCACGTCACATTAATCCCTAATTTTATTATCTTTAAATGGCTGGGTTTGACTGGCACTAGTGTCCCGATTTGGTTGCCGGCCTTCTGGGGCGGCGCATTTGGCACTTTTCTGATTCGGCAGTATTTCCTCACCATCCCCCGCGACTTGGTGGATGCGGCACGTGTAGATGGCGCTTCGCTTCTTCAAATATTCTGGCGCGTTTATCTCCCATTAGCCAAACCCGCCCTGGCAGCTCTGGCAATTTTCACCTTCCAGGGTGCTTGGAATGACTTGCTTCACCCGCTAATCTACATGCCCGCGGCGCCCAACACGACATTAACGGTAGGGTTAGCATTTTTCCAACAGCAAATGGTATTAGGCGGAAAGTTCACCGTTCTGATGGCCGGTGCATTTGTCAGTATTCTCCCCTTGCTTCTGGTATTCTTCTTTGCCCAAAGGTATTTTATCCAGGGGATTGCCCTGACCGGGGTTAAGCGATGATCAAGGTGGCTACCTTTGTACGGCTTTTCGTTTCAACTGCGCCTCTACGATAGATAGTTGCCTTGGCAGCAGCGTTCATCTCATGGCGTTTCCAAACAAAGGAGTTGAAACGATATCTTGTTGTTTCAATAACCTCAATGCATTTCCCCAATCATTACACTCCAATTGCTCTCAGTAACCACAGTACTACCATACCCACAAACACAGTCAACAACGTATTGCGTGTTTTCCACGCCACACCACAGGCAATGAATGCCGCCAAGTAGTACGAGTTTGTCAAAGGCGATGGCGCCGACGACGCATAGGAAGTCAATTGGGAAATTACCAACGCAGATAACATAGATGCCAGGATAAAACGAAAAGCCTTCTCCATGCGCTGTGGAATCCGAACCTTCCCCAAAAGTCCAATCAACGAAAAACGAATAAAAAACGTGCCTATCCCCAGAGCTAACATGATCACCCAAACTCTCATGATGACCTCCATAACTCTCATGATGACCTTCATTCGTCCACCATAGCGCCAATGCCAATCCCGATTATCGCAGCAATAACAACTCCAATTTTGAATGGAAGCCCATTCATCAGTAAGGCAGCCAAACTAGCCGCGAGTGCAGAAAACAGGGTTGATTTGTCCTTAACAGTGGGTACTGCAAGCGCTAAAAATGTTAATGGCACAGTGAAATCCAGAGACCAAGCCGGGGGTATGTTCACCCCCACTACCATTCCCAAGAATAAGCTTCCTTGCCAAGTTAACCACATGGCAATGGCTGCTCCTAAAAAATACCAGTGCCCTGTTTTTTGGGTAGAGGGATTTTCTAGATAGGAAATAGATACAGCATATGCTTGGTCGCTTAATAGATAGGCAAGTAAAATTTTCCAACGAGGTGAGAGCTTCTGAAAATGGGGAGCCAAAGAGGCACTATACATCAAAAATCTCAAGTTAACCATAAGTGCACTCAAAATAGTTATTAGAATCGGGGTTCCCATCGGTTTCGGTTTGGCCTGGCTTGAGGTTTGAGAGTGCTTCGTTGATTCCTAACTTAGCAATTCTATTGGCTATACGCAATTTTTCGATTTCGTATTCCGTCTTAACCGCACGCGATTGGAGCAATAACGGCGCAGCATCTACAAGACTTGCGTCTTCAAACAAGAAGTGCAGAAGTGCTTGCCATGGCCCTGAGGGAACTACAGGCTCGGCAATCCGATAACTAGGGGCAACGACCTCAAAAGAGAGTTCAGCACCGACCTTTTTACCCTTAAGCCCCCAAGACGCCACTTTTGAGGCGATCAACTCGCGATAATTTTCGTAGAGGTCTCTATCTTTGAGCAACCCCCATCCAAACGGAACTACCTCTGCCCATTCCGGTTGGGTGTACTCCTGTTCAACCTCGGGAACGAAGAGTACAGGTAGTCCTTCACGTGGAAGAAGTACAACCGAAATGCCATGATGTGGCCAATAGTCTGTGATATAGACCACATTCTCCGGTAGGCGGCAGATAATGGCACTCAGGTCCTCTTTTGCATCAAGCGTTGCAATTTTTCAACCCGCGATCGCTTGGACATGTTCATTTCTTCCTCCTAATTCACATCAAAATCTTAGAGACGACCAAATTCTGCAAGCAATTCTTCAACAGTTTTCCCTTGCCGAATCCGTTCCCGTGTGCGCTCCTCTTTCTCGGCCTGGGCACGCGCTTTTTCGAGTGTTTCAGCTGCCCTTTCGAACGGAATGACCACCACACCAATTTCATCGCCTAGGATCAAATCACCCGGTCGAACCAGTACGCCCCCGCATTGGATAGGGACATTGATTTCAATAGGTTCGAGACGACCAGAGAATGGTGAATGAGTCGAACGAGGTACAATGGCTTTAGAGAAAATATAGAACCCCAAATCGCGAATTTCATCAGTATCACGGATGGCGCCATCCACCACCGCACCAACTACACCTTTCATTTTGCATAATCCGGCCATCAACCCACCCCAAACAGATGTTTCGGTCTCACCAGCGGCATCAACTACAATCACATCTCCCGCCTCGGCTACCGCTAACGCATCCAAACAATCCACCTGATTGCCCGGTTCCAAGCGCACCGTCAGCGCCGGACCTACGAACCGCGTTTCGCGACTCAACGGACGCAAGTATGAGTGCATAACACCATACCGCTCCTGCGCATCAGCCACCACGCACGAAGGACTATAAATTTTCAATAAATCCTTAAAACCTTTTAATACTTCGGGGTCAATTTGGACATTTCTCGAGTTGATTATCCTGCGCATATTTCGCCTCACTCGTGTTTTTTAGAATTCCAAGGGAAATCATGCTCTGGACCGAAAGCCCAGTTTTTCGGAAATTGCCCGTGCAGCCTGACAGGCCCTTTCAATCAGTCCAAGATTGGCATCAAGGGGCTCCATTCTACCCGCCGGTCCCGAAATGCTGATCGCAGCCACGACTGCGCCGTGCATATCAAAGATTGGCGCAGCCACACAACGCACCTCTACCTCATGCTCACCGCGATCCAGCGCATAACCCCTCTTTCGAATCTGTTCTAATTCATATTTCAACGTTTCAGGATTGGTAATTGTTTTTTCGGTGAACGGAGCAAGGGGTTGTTTGCGCAAAAAGTCCTCAATTTCTTCCGCCTTGAGATGTGCCAGCAGCACCTTCCCCAACCCGGTGCAATAAGCCGGTGCCCGCCCCCCAACCCGAGAACCCATCAAACCAATGGCGTGCAATCCTGGTAATTTCTCGAGATAAACGACCTCTGTCCCTTCCAGAATCGCAAGGTGAACTGTCTCCTTCACCTCATCCCGTAGAGCTTCGAGTTCGGGTAAAGCCACCTTGCGCAGGTCATTACTTTCGTAATAGGCTCGCGCAAGCTCCAAACAGGTAAGCCCTAGGGAGTAGCGCCCCAAAGCATCCTTTTGCACAAATTTATAACAAGACAACGTCGCCAGCAGACGAAAAGTTGTGCTAGGGCTCAGCGAAATGGCATCGCTGACCTCCTGAAGGGTGCGAGGTTTTCCATCTGCCAAGGTCAAAAGGATATTAATGGCTCGATCGAGAACACGAACATTATAGCGATTATTTTTCTCTTCAGAACTGGCGCGGCGCGGGCTCATGCGATTACCTCATACACCTGCACCTGACTCTCTTGATACAAGGCCTTTAGTTTAGGCTGTAATGATTGATGTAACACAGAATTGCGCCATGCTGCTGCTTCCTCAAGTGAACGGAAGCGGATTACCATGTGATAAAGTTGGGGATTTTCACTATCTACCAGAAGATGAACATTAACATATCCTGGCATGGAAGACATCGCAGGACGATATTCTTCAATAAAGAGGCGTTCAAAATCTTGTTCTTTACCGGGAATAACCTTGAATGTAACATGGCGTTCGATCATGACGTCTCCTCATTGTCCTCGCGCTTTTTCCACCTCTTGTCGGAAAGCACGCGCGCGGCGGGTAATTTCATCAAATGTGCCGCTTTCTAGCAATCGAGCGTTCACCAATTCTGCACCAACCCCAATCACATCAATCCCCGCGCTGAAGAATTGAGCGGTATTCTCGATCGTCACCCCTCCTACTGCCGCTAGACGAATCTGAGGGAGCGGAGCTTTGATCGCCTTTATGTACGCCGGTCCGCCCACGCTGGCCGGAAACACCTTCACAATATCAGCCCCATGCTCCCACGCCGTCAAAATCTCCGTGGGCGTGAAGGCACCAGGGATCACCGGAACAGCGTATCGCTTACACATCTCAATTGTTTCCAGGTTTAAGGTGGGGCTAACCACAAATTGAGCCCCGGCCAATATGGCTAAGCGGGCTGTCTCGGGATCCAGAACAGAGCCGGCACCAAAGAGTACTCGATCACCGATCTGGGACACCGCCTGTTCAACGACACTTAATGCACCTGGAGTTGTCATCGTGACCTCAATAATATCCACTCCCCCTTCGTAAATGGCTTTTGCGGCATCGAGTAGCTGTGTAGCACTGGGCGCTCGCATAATAGCAATCACGCCACCGGAAAGGATTTTCTGCAGCGATTGCAAGGCGTTCATTGCATCTCCATGGGATTAAGTTTTGGGTTTACTTCGAGACAATCGAAGAATTCTCTAAAGATTTCATTGTATAAAAAAACAATTCACTATATAAAATTATAGTCAAAGTCAAACCAAAGTCAATAGGTATTTCCTTAAAAATTTCCTGTTATATCGAGTATTTGTCCCTATATACGCGTAATTACCCATTTGGGGGATTCGCAGTTAAAACCAAAAACCGGGCTTATTGCCCGGTTTTTGTCCCTTATTCAGCGGGAGCGACGGGATTCGAACCCGCGATCTCGGCCTTGACAGGGCCGCATGTTAACCGCTACACCACGCCCCCAACCGAGCGATAGTTTATCATGCCCTGATCATATCGTCAAGATTCAGGTGAGAATTCGATTCCCTCTCGATCCGAACCGACCATCCGTTTTTTAAGGAAACTGTGATAATCCATCTGACAATCTCATCCACAGGTAAGCGAATATCTACTGCGAATACATCATCAGGCTCTTCGAGAGCCTCAAATTGGCTATCTAGCAACTCCGGCCTCATATAATGTCCGGAGCGTTTTTGTAAACGTTCGCTTATCAAGAGATAGTCACCTCTAAGGTAAATAATTTGCCCACCCGGATTACTTTGCAGTAGAATTTCTCGGTATTTGGCTTTTAATGCCAAACAGGCCAGGACGAATGACCTTCCTTCTCTTAATCGCTCGGCGACCAGGTCTCGTAAAGTTTCCAGCCAAGGGTAACGATCCGCGTCACTTAAGGGAATACCAGCCGCCATTTTGGCGATATTCTCGGGCAGGTGATAGTCGTCACCATCGTAAAATTCCCATCCGAGAGCCGCCGCCAATGCCCGCCCAACCGTAGTTTTCCACTACCGGCGACATCCATGATGATGAAGAAACAAGGCCCATTAGAAGACATTCAGCGATGTAGAGATCGTAGGATCAACGAACAAGACGCCATTTTGGGACGGATCACGGAGAAAAATACCTTCGACCCAACGTTCGAAAGGAATAGACCGCCTGACGAGAAGACTTTCAAAGGCTTGATACTCATCGGGAGCGTCCAGAGCAAATGCAATGTAGAACAACCCTAATGCACCCGGAGGTGGAGGGGGTGCTCCAACACCTTGCCAAGTATTGTAACCAATATGATGATGGTACCCACCAACAGAGACCATCCCCATTTGAAACCGTTGGGCTATCCCCATATCATCAAACCCCAATTGTTCGTGATAAAAATTCCGGGTTGTCATCAAATCCGCCACATAGAGATGAAAATGACCTATCCGTGTCTCCGTGGGCACAGTCCCTGTAAGATTATCCCCGGGTTTCAGATGAGAAAACAATCCTTGCAGATCCAAAGGTTCACGCCCATTACTTGGACGGCCATCCGCCCACTGAGCAATCAATTCACCATCCCGCAATAGAAAAACCCCATCCTCGGGAGACTCGCAATACAACTCGATCGTGTTCCCTTCGGGATCATCTAGATAAGTGGTTTTGGTCATCACATGATCCGTGGGGTAGTTAGGCCAGCCTAAAGCAAATAAACGGGCAATTGCACGGGCCAGTTCACGCCGATTGGGAAAAAGAACGGCAAAATGATAAAGTCCCGTCACCCCACGATAACGTTTTCCATTCGGGATTTGGGTTAAGCGCACCAAATCCCGTGATGAGACCCCTAAACCCGCACAATCACCAGTCTGCCAATTTAACTCAAAACCAAATACATGTTGATAAAAGGTTATCTCACGGCCAAGATCGGCTACCTTAAGATGAACATAGGCCGGCCTTGTTCCGAGAGGAATTCGATGCGGAGAAATTGCAACAGGGACAAGCGATTGAGCAACACTCATGATTTGACCTTTCGTCCCCTGGATTCAAAGATAGCATTTCGCGAACACATTATTTGGTTTATGTTGATGTTTTTTGTCAATTAATGTTCTGTATTTAACACCCAAGTCTCAATAATGTCAATCATTCTCTCGTGATTTGTCCATAAATTGAGATACACAGCCTTTTCCTAACAGCCTGCTCTGTTTTTGGGGTTTATAATACTGGGAAGCCAAATTGCTTGGGGGCCAGTCCTTTGGGATTATAATAAATTATAGATATCGTCTACGTTCGGAGGCTGAATGGTGACAAATGATCGTCCTCCAGGCAAAACAACAGTCGCACCAGAAGTCCTGGTAACCATCGCCCGCCTGACAACCCTTGGTGTTGCCGGGGTTAATCGCCTTGCCACCCACCCTGGTGAGGTAAACCGCTGGTTTGATCGTGGCGTAAGCGAGGGAGTCAAGATCGAGGTCGAAGACGGTAAAGTTTACGTCGATGTTTACGTCGTCCTTAACCGCGACGTCAATGTGCGCGAAGTGGCTCGCAATATCCAGGCTCAGGTGGCCCGGGCGATTACTGAAATGGTAGGGATGGACGTGGGACGGGTTAATGTGCACATTGAAGATATCCAATACTAGACTATTTCGATTAATCCCATGAAGCAGCGAACCAAAGCCCGCAGTGTCGCGCTTCAAGTACTTTACGAATGCGATCTCACCCGGCATACCCCCGGGCAAGCGCTTGAGCAGCGCTTAGCCGAAGAGCATCTTGAACCGGAATTAGCCGAGTTTAGCCGCCAAATCGTATTTGGCGTTTATCCCATCTTAGACAAACTAGATCGTTATATTGCTCAACACGCACCGGAATGGCCACTTGACCAGGTTTCGGTGATTGATCGTAATATTCTACGGATTGCGTTGTGGGAATTCGCAGTGGCGGGATGCACGCCGGTAAAGGTCGCTATTAATGAGGCGATTGAACTGGCAAAAACCTTTGGCTCCGACAGTTCACCGCGATTCGTGAACGGCGTTCTGGGGAGTCTGGCAAACCGCTCAGAAGAAATCCGTCAGCAATTTCACCGCGAAAAGGCCCAAGAAGAAAGCCTTTCGCCACGCAGTACTTGAGCCACAAGTTAGGGGGATAATGTCCTTAGACCCACGCCTCAGGAGGAATCATCCTCAAATGAAATCATCTCTATTCCCTTATACCCCTCGCGCTTATTCTCTATTATTATTCCTGATCCTATTTGTCCTTGCAGCCTGCCAGAACCTTTCTCTCCCTCGCTCTATACCCACATCCACTACTTCCATCCCCAATCTCCCCCTTGTCCCCCTCACATTTCAAGTTAATGTGCCTACTACGGCCTCTTCGGGTGACGTTATCCTTGAGATTGTAGACGAAGTTACCGGTGTTGCTTTGAATTCAGAACGTTATACCATGCAACTGGAAGGCAATCGTTACACACTCCAGTTAGCGTTTCCAATTGGCAGTGTTGTGCGTTATCGCTATCTTCATCAAGAGGCAGTTCCCCAGGTCGAACGCAATCCATATGGGCAAATCGTCCGATATCGCATGGCTGTGGCACGAGCACCAGTCGTAATTGAAGACCATGTGGTTGCGTGGCAAGGCGGGAAAGCACCCACTGAAGGAGGAACCCTTCAGGGTCTTGTGTATGATTCCACAACACGTGCCCCTATATCTGACGCTTTGGTTACAATGGCTGGTATTCAAACCTTCACCGCCGCTGATGGAACCTTCACCCTTGAAAATATCCCGCCTGGAAAACACAACCTAGTAGTCTTACCCACCGAAGGTGCCTACCAAATATTTCAGCAAGAAGCGGTTATTGCAAATGGTGCCGTTACACCAGCACAAATCGGGCTACAACCAGTTCCCATGGTCAATGTCACTTTTGTGGTTCAGCCCCCATCCGAACATATACACGGCCTGCCAATGCGAATCGTTGGAAATACGCCTGCACTAGGCAATACATTTGCTGATCTTGAAGGTGGGCTAAGCGTTCTGGCATCACGAGCACCACTTCTTAGCCTACTTGAGGATGGAAATTACACCTACACCCTCAGTCTTCCCGCGGGCACGGACCTGCGTTACAAATATACCCTCGGAGATGGATTCTGGAATGCTGAGCATACCGCCGACGGAGGATTTAAAACGCGCCAACTGATTGTGCCTGATCATGATATTACTATCACGGATAAAATTGAAACCTGGCGAATTAGTACATCCGAAACTTCACCGCTTACTTTCTATGTTAAGGCACCACCTGAAACACCAGTCGACGAACGCGTTTCGATCCAATTTCGCCTATATGCTTGGACACCAGCGATCCCTATGTGGCCGCTTGGCAATCAACAATGGCTCTATGTGTTTTATGGTCCACAACGTGCGTTAGGAGAAGTCAAGTACCGTGTCTGTCGTAATGAGCAATGCGGCCTTGCCGATGACGTGACCACCGCAGGCAATACAGCAACAGGGCTTTCTGTTTCTTCTCCTGACGGCACTACCATAACCCATGAAGTCCAGCAATGGAATAACTTGGTAGCCTGGTCACCGATTTCAGTATCCATCCAGGATGCCGCACCTCGATCATCCTTTGTCGCCGCGGTTGAACTCGCGCCACAATTTTCCCCAACAACCCTGCCCCATCTACTCGCTACCATCCAAGGTCTACGGAATCTTGGCGCCAATTGGGTCATTTTGAGCCCAACCTGGTCGTTGGTTTCTAGTCATCCCCCACGTTTAAACTACGATCCTGCCCATGATATGAAGGGGTCCGATCTGAAAGCCCTCGTTGCCAATGCAAAGCAACAAGGGCTTTCGGTGGCTATTTTCCCACGCCTTAATCCTTACGCAATTACCCAATCCTTACAAGATAGTCCTGAACTTATTAATGCATGGTTATCCCAATACCGCCATTTTATAACCGATATGGCGATAAGGTCAGTCCAATCCCAAATTCACACCCTTATTTTGGGCGGGCCTGAGATTGAACCTTTCCTTGATGGTCAGGATAAATTTTGGACTGAATTGGTGCTCACACTACGACAGAATTTCGCCGGTCAATTGGTCTGGGCTGTCCCTGAAAACCGGATGGCTTCGTTACCCGACTGGGTAACCCAGATGGACGCACTGTATATCCTTGTATCCTCCCCCTTCGAGGATAGGAATCTTAACGAAGAAGCCATCACCGAAGCGTTCAGTAATTACCTTGACACCCACCTTTTCCCCTTGTACCAGCAAACTGGGAAACCCATCTGGCTCGGCTTGGATCATCCCTCCGCGCAGGATATTCAAAATGGTTGCGTTCTCACAGCCGAAGGGTGTCTGCCCTTTGAGCGCTTAATTTGGAACGGGTCACTCCCATCATCGGCCGTTGATCTCGAGCGACAAGCGAGGTTTTATCAAGGCGCGGCCATGGCGATCAACTCTCGTCTATGGATCAGTGGTTTAGTAACTCGAGGATATAAGCCAGCGGTTACCCTAATAGATGCATCACCTTCGATACGTGGTAAGCCAGCCGCCGATGTAATTAAGGCCTGGTATCAGAGCTGGACCAACACGACTTCCCATTAATCTTGAATACCGCGAATCAATCCTGCTGCAAAAGGAGCCATTCCCACATGAAAAATTCAACCCTAACCGTAATCCGCCGCAACTTAGAGTGTCAAGGGATTTACAATCCAGGTGAAATCCGTTGGAACTATCCAACTGCGCGGCTGATTGAAGAAATCATACGGAATAAAGAGGGTTGGTTATCCCACCACGGGGCTGTGGTTGTACATACCGGCAAGCATACTGGACGAGCGCCCAAAGACAAATTTATCGTCGCACACTCTGATCATGATGAGTTTTGGTGGGGGCCAATAAACACGCCAATGCCTCCGCAAGCTTTCGAGCGCCTGCACAGAAAAATTACCACATTCTTTCAACTTCGCCCTCTTTACATTCAAGATCTCTGGCTAGGCAATCACCCCACTCACCGCGTATCTGTGCGCATAATCACTGAGACGGCTTGGCATAGCCTTTTTGCGCGCAACCTTTTTATCCATAAGGATACCTCAAGCACCCCTCACCCAGATCCGGATTTCACTCTCATTCATGCTCCCTCTTTTCGTGCCAACCCTGTTGAAGATGGAACCCGGACCGAAACGGTTATAGCCATTGATTTTCAACAGCGCCTCATCTTAATCGGGGGCACAGCATATGCAGGTGAAATCAAAAAGGCGATGTTCACCGTCATGAATTATCTATTGCCCCAAAAGAATGTACTTCCTATGCACTGCTCGGCCAACGTTGGCTCTGAGGGGGGCGTAGCACTCTTTTTCGGACTAAGTGGGACCGGAAAAACCACCCTTTCATCGGATCCTGACCGTTATCTAATCGGCGATGATGAACACGGTTGGAGTGAGGATGGCATATTTAATTTTGAGGGCGGCTGTTATGCCAAAACCATTCACCTCAACGCCCAATTAGAACCGCTAATCTGGTCTGCCGTTCATCGTTTTGGTACCATACTAGAAAATGTCATCCTGAATTACGACTCTCGCCTTGTTGACTTCGAGGCAGATACGATTACCGAAAACACCCGTGCCGCTTACCCGCTTGAATTTATTCCCCACGCCCTAACCGAGGGACGAGGTGGTCATCCACAACACATCTTTTTCTTGAGCGCAGATGCCTTTGGAGTTCTTCCTCCATTAGCGCGATTAACTCCAGATCAAGCCCTTTATTATTTTCTCACCGGTTACACCGCCAAACTGGCCGGCACAGAAACCGGCTTAGGACGCGAACCCCAAGCTACGTTTTCCGCATGCTTTGGGGCACCTTTTTTACCCCTTCATCCCATGATCTACGCTCGAATGTTACGAGACAAAATCCAGCGCCACAACACGCGTGTTTGGCTGATCAACACTGGCTGGACCGGGGGGCCTCATGGAGTGGGATCGCGAATTCCTCTCCCCTACACGCGTGCCATGGTACGTGCAGTATTATCAAACGCCATGGAAAACACCGCATACTATCAGGATCCGGTCTTTGGTCTTTGGGTGCCCGAAACCTGTCCCGGAGTGCCCAGCGAAATACTTCATCCGCGTCAGACCTGGGCTGATCCAAACGCCTATGACCGTCAAGCCCTTCTCTTGGCTGAACAATTCCACGCCAACTTTGAAAAGATTACCAAAGATTCGCCCGTTGCCATCCTGCACCGGTGAGTTTCTTCATAATTTGGCGAAAACCCTTATACAGTGCCCTTAAGCCATATACATTAATACAGCCGCCACAATCAATAAATAAGGGGTGTATGGCAAGGCGGCAAAGGGCTGATAATGCCGCCGCAGAACCAGCCACAATAAATATAATCCACCTACCAATCCTCCCAGCAGAATGGCGAAGAGCAATCCAATGCCAATCCGTGGCCACCCCAACATTAAGCCCAATACGCCGCTTAAAGTCACATCGCCAAAGCCGAGCGCGACCTCATCGCCAACCTCAAGCCCTCGACGCCGCGCCGTCCAGTGCAAAAAAACCTCACCCAGATAATATAAAACCAGCATGATTCCAAACCCTAACCCACCTCCCAGCAGGGCAGACTGCCAACCATTCAGCCATATACCAATTCCCGCACCGAGCACGGCACCCGCAGCACTGACCTGATAAAGGACCACTCGGTACTCCCAATCAATAACAAATACAACTCCGAAATAAAACAGAACACCCCATGCCACGACAAGCGGAAGCCGATCCGGTGGCGGCCATAACCATAAAGCCAGGATGAGCAGCGAGAACACAATCTGTACTATAAACGCGCGTTGGGATCGTCTCGTTCCACAGAAGGAACAATCGCGTAACAAAAGGTATTCCTTCCAAGAATAGGATTGCTGGCAGTGGCGGCAATAAGCCGGACTCAAGCGCCGTGTACGCGGAAGGACGTCTGCCAAGTAGTTGACCACAGCCCCTAAGACATATCCCAGCAACAAAACCGCGAACGTTTCAATCACAAAGAAAAAGGCACTCATGCCCGGGCCTCTGGGGATTGAATAGCAGTCGGTTGATAGGTCTGGCGTGCCAATTCTTGGTCAGCACGGGCTCTAAGCTCCGCCCGTAACGTTTGAATATCCTGAGGGAGAAAATAAATAGCGAACAAAAAGAAAAAGAAACACAATACCCACGCTCCAATACAGATGATCAGAATAGCTTCCCGTAAAGAGCCATTGACAGCAATTAGACCCGCAATTGCCGGCGCCGCCGCCGATCCACCCTGCTCAATTAAGTTCTGTACCGAGTTGGCTGTGCTGCGCACTTCTGGCAAAGTAACATCATAAACGGTTGAAAGCACGTTGGGAGATGCAAAAGGAATAAAAATTGCAGTTAGACAAAGCAAACCCATAAAAAGTCCCTTTTGCTCCAAAGGGATATTAATCGTGATCCAAAGTAGCAAAGCCCCGGTAATGACCCCAAACGCACTGACGATCAGACGCCCACGCGGTGTTCGTTTGAACAAAAAATCCCCAATCGTCCCTCCAATGGGATAACCAGCAGCCAGGAACAGTACCGCTGCCACCATTGTAATAAGCACCTCATTCGACGAAAACCCCCGCTCCGTCTCTAAATAACGGAAAAACCAGAAAGTAATGACTTGCCAAGGGAAAACTCCAAAGAAACCCTGCGTGAAAAGAAATAAAAGGCTGCGTTTTTTGAACAGACCAAGAGCAGTTTTCCAATCAAACCGGTAGGTGCCGATCTGCTCCAGTCCTTCGAACTCGGGCTCAGCACCACCGCGGGGCATTTCTTTAATCCCGAAAAAGATAACAATAGCTAGAAGTATTCCCAACGAACCAGTAAGATAAAAAACTCCTTGCCAATGCCATCGTGAAACCAACGTGAGTGCCAATACTGTGCCAGTGATATAACCTAAAGGGGCGGTGATTTGCAGAAACCCATAAACTTTTCCTCGGATCTTGGGAGGAAAATAGTCAGACACCAAACTATAAAGGCCCGGATAACTGGCATCATCAATTCCAGTAGAAGCACGTGTGATGACAAACATCGGAAATGTGCGCGCTATGGCGCTTAACCACGTGGTCGCTCCCCAGATAAACGAAGCCAGCGCCAGCAATTTTGAACGGGCATAGCGATCGTATAAGTACCCCCATAGAGGATAAAAAATACCCCCTACCAGCAGAGCCCCCGAAAACACCATACCCATTTGGGCTTCATTAATTCCAAAATACTCCATAATCGGGGTAGTCAATGGACCAATGAGAAGTTTATCGGCCTGATGTAAAAGCATGAAAACAAAGAAAACGGCCAACACAAACCAACGATAGCGATTCTGAGATCTCATTCCCTGGCTCCTGAGTATCAAATTTATTCCGTGCTCTAAAAGATGGGATGTAAAGAGTATAATCTGAAAGCAAATACTAGGCAACTTTACCGCTAGAACGATTTAATCGGAGTTCAAAGTGCCGATCTCGAAGTTACACGCCGTTATCGAGCCTTGGTTAAGCCACCCCAGATATTCTGAGGGCATGCGCTTTCAAGTCACCCTGCCAGCTCAACCCGGCCAATCCTATCCCTTACCTTCAACAATACCGAATGCTCTGCGTCAGACCTTGGAAAAATTAGGGATTTACAATCTTTATCTCCACCAAATATCTGCCTGGCAAAGCGCCCTTAGCGGTGAACATATAATGATTGCTGCAGGTGTTGGTAGTGGAAAGTCTCTTTGTTACCACCTTCCAGTATTTCATTCCTGGTTAGAAACACCAGACGCCACAGCGTTATATTTATTCCCCACCAAGGCATTGGCGTATGACCAATACCAATTTCTTCAAACCTTTCTGGATGCCCTCCCCTTTTCGCCCACCGAAAGAAAATCCCTTAAGAAGCATATTGTTACCTACGACGGGGATTCCACACCTTCTCAACGCAAGCGGAGTCGCGAAACTGCTCGTTTGCTTTTAACGAATCCGGATATGCTTCATTACGGCATTCTTCCCTACCATCCATATTGGCAGGAATTTCTAGCGAACTTAAAATATGTAATCCTTGACGAAGCACATCTTTATCGTGGCGCTTTTGGCTCTCATGTTGCCAATCTCATTCGCCGACTAAAACGCATTGCTGCATTATACGGTGCAAACCCGAGATTTTTAATGACCTCTGGCACTATCGGCAATCCATTGGAATTAGCCCAAACTCTGATTGAAACCCCTGTAACCCTTATCAGCAATGATACTGCACCAAAACCGGAACGTCATCTACTTTTTTACAATCCCCCCTTTGAAAATGAGGTCACCGGCATCCGCCGTGATGCTACCGATGACGTTCTCGCTCTAGCGCAGGAATTGCTAGATCACAATATGCAAACCTTAGTTTTTCTCAATTCACGGCGAGGAGTAGAAATTGCCCTACGCACACTACGTGAAAGCCTCCCTAACACCGAGGGCATTGAGGCTTATCGTAGTGGTTATCTACCCAAGGATCGTCGTTGGATCGAGCAAAGCCTTCGTGAACAAACCAACCGCCTGGTTTTCACCACCAATGCCTTGGAACTTGGAGTTGATATTGGGGGCATTGAAGCTATTATCTTGATCGGTTATCCAGGTTCGGTAGCTGCATATACCCAGCGCATTGGACGCGCTGGTCGCAAAGGTCAACCTGCCTTAGGCCTCTTGATCGCGTCCGACAACCCTTTAGATCAATATATCATCCATCATCCCGAACATGTGCTTGAGCGCCTTCCCGAAAAGGTCATTCTCAACCCCGATAATCCCGTCATTCTTTACCAACACCTAAAGTGTGCCAGTTATGAGAAGCCTTTCGAAACAGGCGAATCGTTCGGCGCCCTTACGTGGGGGACGATTGAGCCTTATATCAATGTGCTCGCTCATCAAGGCATTCTACGCTCGTCGTTTAACCGATTTATATGGTTAGATAAAACCCAACCTCACCGTGAAACATCTTTGCGCGGCAGTGCCCATTCCACTATAAAACTTCTTGTCCAGGCTGCCCCTACCACCTCGCTCCTCGGTGAGGTAGACTACGAGAGTGCCTACTGGATGGTGCATCCCGGTGCCATCTACCTCCACCGGGGAGATGTTTATAGGGTTGAAACCTTAGACTTAGAATCTGGTGAGGCATCTCTTAAACCCACTCATTCGGACTACTATACTGAGCCATTACTTCAAACACAGGTCACGGCTTATAAGGCATGGGAATCGCAAGATTTTTCCTGGGGTACACACGCCTGTGGTGAATTGCACCTAACCACCTGGCTCAAAGGATTTAAAAAGCGCTCTTGGGACGATCACACGGTCTTAGAACAGGTATCTCTAGACTTTCCCCCGCTAACTCTCGAGACCACAGGATACTGGCTTAGCCTAAATTCTCGTACCGTCAAACAACTAATAGAGCAAGGACTTTGGACCAACTCACCCAATAATTATGGTCCCAACTGGGAGCAGCAGCGCCAACTCGCCCGCGCACGCGACCACTATACCTGTCAGCAGTGTGGCGCACATGAGAATGGAAACGCATTCCATGTTCATCATCGCATTCCTTTTCGTCGTTTTTCCTCTCCCGAGGAGGCAAATCGCCTCGAAAATCTAATCACGCTTTGCCCGCGTTGTCATCGTCGCTTGGAGAGGGCGGTCTGGATCCGGAGCGGACTTTCGGCCGTGCGACACCTCTTACATTATTTAGCCCCTCTATTTGTCCTTTGTGATCATCATGATATTGGCTCATTTATGGAACCGCGTTCCAAATTAAGTCACAACCAACCCACCTTGGTGTTTTATGATACATTTCAGGGTGGGCTGGGTTATGCCTTGCAATTTTTTGATCACCATAAGGATTGGATCGAGAGCGCTTTCAAGGTCATCACTCAATGCACATGTCAGAATGGCTGTCCATCCTGCGTCGGTCCAGCCCCTGAACACGGAAGCGGGGGAAAAGAAGAAGCCAAAGCCATCCTCCGCGCCATCTTAGAAGTTAAACCAGCCTTCTATGGATGAAGAACTCTTAAGACGATTCGAAGCGCTGGGAATTCATCGCGGTTTCCCTCTGAAGGGTAACACCGAAAACCACACCTCCCGCATGATGCAAGGCATAGAAACCGCTTTTCCAACAGGAAAGTTCCTGGAAGAACGCCCCCATTCGGTATTCCTATTGGAGCACGTTTATTCCAGTGGTTACCTTCACGGGAAAATATCGCTCGAAATAAATCCAAGGACACCAATCTACGCCGGTTTTATCAACAACGAACACATCGTCTCTCACACACAATTGCTGTTTTTAGATGTCGAGACCTCGAGCCTCAGCCCCGGATCAGGTACTCTCGTTTTTCTGGTTGGGTTGGGCTATTGGACTTCTGAGGGCTACCATACCCACCAAGTATTTCTCAACGAACCGGGGGATGAACTTTCGTTTTTGGCCTATCTCGATGATTTGCTTGGTCGGTATCCGGTTTTGGTCACCTTCAACGGCCTAGCCTTTGACCTCCCCATCCTAAACCAACGCTTCTTGGTCAATGGCATCCGCTCGGAGATTCTTAAAAAACACCATCTTGACGTCCTAACACTGGCTAGACGGCTTTGGCGTAAGCGTTATCCCTCACGACGGCTGGCGTTCCTTGAACAGGAAGTTTTAGGATTCACGCGAAGCGAGAAAGAAATTCCGTCTTGGATGATCCCCGAGATTTATGTGCATTATCTCATGCGAGGGGAAACTCAATATTTACCGGGGGTGTTTTATCACAACGAAATGGACATCCTTTCGCTTGCCGGTTTATTTTTATATATTGAAAACCTGCTTCATAACCCTCGCAGTTGGAACAATTTATCTGCGGGTGAGATTTATGGGTTGATCACTGAAATGGAGCGTCAGAACCGCGATACAGAGAATCTCATTGCTTTCCTAAATGTAATGCTCAAAGATCTTAAGGATCAAGGAAGCGAACCTTCTGAATCTGCCCATCTGTTTCTGACAGCCGGACGGATTTTCAAGCGTTATGGGATGTTCTCCCAAGCTCTCTATTGCTGGGAAAAAGCCGCCCAAGGGGAGTCTATTGACGCCTGTCTGGAACTTTCGCGGCACTATGAACGTAACCAACGTGACCTTGTAAGTGCCTTAGCCTGGGTAGATCGCGCGATCAAAATCCTAGATGCTCACCCTGGCCCGTCCCACAAAGGACGCTTTACAATGCTTTCACAACGTCGTCTCAGATTATTAACTCTAATGGGCAAGGGAAGACAATCCAATGCCACGTGAAGACGCTGAACGCTGGAATGCGCGTTATCGTGAATCTAGTCATATCCCAATCGATGTCCCGCGGGATTTGCTGGTGCACTTTTCCCATTTACTCCCCACCTCGGGCTGGGGTTTGGATATAGCCACCGGTCGAGGGGCTAATGCAATCTTCTTATCTCAACGCGGCCTAAAGGTCGTGGCCATTGATATATCCTGGGTGGCGCTCTATTACATACACCTCCGTTGGCCATCGCTTTATCTGATATTAGCCGACCTAACCGAATATCCGCTACCCTGCCGAGAATTCGACGTTATTCTCAATTTTTACTACCTGAACCGTTCACTTTTTCCCTTGTTTTCTTCTCGCCTTAAATCTGGAGGTTTGCTGTTTATCGAAACCCTGACCGATAAAATGGAAGAGATCTTTCCCAACCGCATAGACCCTATGTATCTACTCCGAGAAGGTGAACTCTATAACATCTTTTGCAAGTGGGAAATTCTTTACTATAATGAAGGT
>NZ_JBWGPQ010000021.1:0-47283 GCF_056331585.1 Thermanaerothrix sp. | reverse complement strand
AGTAAAGACTCACCCGGGACTGCGCGCCGGGCGGTTACCCAGAGAGCCGGCGGATGGTGCGAGCCGACGAACTTAACGGCGCTTTCCACTTCCACCCCGGGGGCCTGCCTTGCGCAGGCCGGTCGCCTCTGCAGGAGCCCGTTTTCAGCGTGGCTGTAAGGAGGACGGTGCGGGGCCGTTATCCCCCAAATGAGGTCGGTGGCTCTGAGCTGCCGGCGAAGGCAGGTGGCACCACGAGATGCTCCCCCTCGTCCTGCGCAGGCGAGGGGCTTTTCATTCTAACCTTGGGAGGGTTATTCCAATGCTGGACTTGAACCTCATTCGCGAGCAACCTGATATCGTGCGCCAGGCTTTGCGGGCGCGCCAGATGGATCCCAGTCCGGTTGATGAGGTGCTGGCGCTGGATGCCCGCCGCCGCGCCCTGCTTACCGAAGTTGAAGCACTCAAAGCCAAGCGCAACGCCGTCTCGCGTGAGATCGGGCGGATGAAAGACCCGGCCGAACGTCAAGTCAAAATTGAAGCCATGCGCCAGGTGGGCGAGCGCATCACCGCACTGGATGAGGCCGTGCGCCAGGTCGAAACCGACCTGCGTAATCTGGTCGCTACTCTGCCCAACCTGCCCGCCCCCGAGGTACCTTACGGCACGGGCGAGCAGGATAACGTGGTGATCAAAACAGTAGGCGAACAACCGCGTTTCGATTTTACCCCCCTGCCACATTGGGAACTTGGCCCGCGCCTGGGCATCTTGGATTTTGAGCGCGGGGTCAAATTGAGCGGCTCGCGGTTCTACATCCTCAGCGGCGCCGGCGCCCGCCTCCAGCGTGCCCTGATCGCCTGGATGCTCGATTTGCACATCCGCCAGGGCTACCGCGAGCAATACCCTCCATTTATGGTCAAAGGGGAGGTGCTGTTTGCCTCGGGGCAGTTACCCAAGTTTGCCGATAATCTTTATCGCGACATTGAAGAAGACCTATGGATGGTACCCACCGCCGAAGTACCACTGACCGGGATGCACATGGACGAAATCCTGGACGAAGCCGTTCTACCCCTGCGCTACACCGCCTATACCCCGTGCTTCCGCCGCGAAAAGATGAGCGCCGGGCGCGACGTGCGCGGGATCAAGCGTGGCCATCAGTTCGATAAGGTGGAGATGTATATCTACTGCAAACCCGAGGATTCCATGCGCGAATTAGAGAAGATGCGCGCCGATGCCGAGCAGACCTGTGCTGAACTGGGTCTGCCCTACCGCGTCGTGCAATTGTGCACTGGCGATCTTGGCTTCGGGGCCGCGATCACCTATGATATCGAGGTGTGGGCGGCAGGTTGTGGTGAATGGCTGGAGGTCTCATCGGTCTCCAATGTGACCGATTTTCAGGCGCGGCGGGCAAACATCAAATACCGCCCGGTAGACGGAGGTAAAGCGCGCCTGGTGCACACTCTCAACGGCTCCGGTTTAGGGCTGCCGCGCACGCTGATCGCGGTGCTGGAAAACTATCAGCAACCGGATGGGTCGGTGGTCGTGCCTCCGGTATTGCGCCCCTGGATGGGCGGCATCGAGATCATCCGCCCTGAGGCGTGAACGATGGACGTCCTGCGCGAGGTGGCCTTTCCGCTCATCTTGCTGGCCTTCATGCTGGTGGGGCTGCTGGGGGTGATCCTCCCCATCCTACCCGGTCTGGTGATGATCTGGGCGGCAGTGTTGGTTTATGGCCTGGTCATGGGCTTTGAGGGGGGCGGCATTGCCCTGTTCGCGCTGATCACAGTGTTGATGCTGATCGGAAGCGTGGTGGATAACGTGCTGATGGGCGGGAGTGCGCGGCGCAGTGGGGCATCGTGGGTTGCGGTGGGAACTGCCTTGCTGGGAGCGCTGGTGGGCAGTCTGCTCTGGCCGCCGTTGGGTGGCTTACTACTGGCGTTGGTCGGTATCTTTGTCGTGGAGTACCTGCGCCTGCGCGATTGGCGCAAAGCCCTCGATTCCACCCGCGGCTTGGCGGTTGGCTGTGGCTGGGCGGTGGTGGTGCGCGCCTTGATCGCCCTGCTGATGATCGGGCTATGGCTGGTGTGGTGGCTGGCCTTGTAGCGAAGGGCGGGTGCCCGAGGGCACCCGCCGCCGCATTATTCTTCCTCTTCCAATTCGGGCAGGTAGAGTTCGAGCAAAGTGATGTTCTGTTCGCCGAGGCGGGTGGCGATGCGCAGCAGGGTGTCCATAGTATTAACCTCTTCCAATTGCTCTTCAACGAACCAATCTAGGAAGTGGCGCGTCTGATAATCCTTCTCGGCCACCGCCAAGTCCACCAGGTGGTTGATTTGGCGCGTCACTTCCTCCTCCCATTGGAGAGCGAGGCGGAAGGTCTCGGCCACGTTCTCAAAGGTGCTCTGGGGGGCACCTACCGCCGGGATTTCCACCGTGCCACCGGCCTCGACCACATACTTGATGAAGCGCAGAGCGTGATCACGCTCTTCCGCGGCCTGCTTATAGAAGAACTGCGCCAGTTTGGGAAAAGCGTGACTATCGCAGTAGGCGGCGATATTGGTATATTGGAGCGAAGCGCCAAACTCGCGCCCGATCTGGGCATTGATGGCGTCGTTTAAGGCTTTGCTCAGCGTCATAGGTCATACCTCCTTGGCATAAATTAGAGCGTCATGCTCTGGTTAGATTATAACATGCTAAGGAAGCGCAGGGGAAGGCGGGAATTGAGATAAGCCATGGGTAATAGCCTCAACGGATATGGAAGTCATGGTTTTTGTAAAGGCTGTACCCTACTTCAATCCACTTTCTTTACACTACTATGTTGGCAATGTCCCCAAAATGGAGTCACTTCGGGTAAAATTGGCCCCAAGCATGCTGCCTTCACATCCGCCTTACATCGTTCCTAAACATCGTAAACGCCATCTACTGAGATGGCTGGCATTTTTGATCCTCGCGCTGGGGTGGGGCTTGCATGCACTGGCCGTCCCCAGCCGGGCCCAAACCCCTACCTACACCCTCTACCTGCCGCTGGTCGCGCGCGAGGCCAAGGCCTGTGAATCACTCTCTCCTGAGGAACAGGCCATCCTGAATCGCCTGCTCAATGATCCCGAGCAACGCCACAAAAGCCTGACCTGCAACAACATTTTGCAACGCGTAGCCCGCGAGCGTGCCCTGGATATGGGCCTGCGGAATTATTTCAGCCACGTGACCCCTGAAGGCTATGGCCCGAACTACCTAGTACGCCAAGCCGGGTATCCTCTGCCGTCCTGGTACAGCCAGAGCGTGGATGCAAATAATATCGAATCCATTGCCTACTATGCTGCCTCCCCCACCCCCGATTGGCACGATGTGGTGGAAAAGGTATGGAACTCGTGGATGCAATCCGATAGCCATCGTAGCCATCTACTAGGGTTGACCGATTTCTACGCCGCACAGACCGAGTTCGGCATCGGCTATGCCAACGTACCCGAAGAGGGGTGGGAGTATCGTTCTTATTGGGTAGTGATCATCACCCAGCGCGGGCCGTGAAGGGGGATAAAAACTGCCGGCTGCGCTCGAGCAAGCAACAGCCGGCAGATGCCCAGGTTAGGACGAGTTTCGGGGGGTGTTATTCGCTCAACGGTTTCTTAAGCAGGTAGAGCATGGCCGTGGTCACCACGGTGCCAACCAGGATCGCCACCACGTAGAGCCCCAGATTTTCTACCGCATTGGGGATGGGGAGCACGAAGATACCACCGTGAGGCACGCGCAGACCGCACCCAAAGATCATCGAAAGCGCCGCGGCAACGGCGGAACCGACCATAATCGAGGGAATAACACGCAGGGGATCACGGGCAGCGAAGGGAATAGCGCCTTCCGTAATGAATGAGATGCCCAACACCGCCGCAGCTTTACCCGCCTCACGCTCATCAGATGTAAAGCGGTTTTTGAACAGCCAAGTAGCCAGCGCCAGCCCCAGCGGCGGGGTCATCCCGGCGGCCATCACCGCAGCCATGGGCTGATAAACCTGCGCCGAGATCAAGCCCACCGAGAAGGTATAAGCGGCTTTGTTCACCGGCCCGCCCATATCAAAGGCCATCATTGCCCCTAAGATCAACCCCAGCACGGCCTTGCTGCCGCTTTGCAGGCTGTTGAGCCAACCCGTCAGGCCATCCAGCGCGGCTTTAACCGGCGTGCCAACCACGTAGAACATGAGGATACCCACGACTAACGAACCAAGCAAGGGTAGGATTAGTACTGGCTTTAGCCCTTGCAGGTTGCGCGGCAGTTTGAGTGCCTGATTCAGCCACTGGGTGAAGTAACCGGCGATAAATCCGGCCACGATGCCGCCCAGAAAGCCCGAGCCGGTCAGGCCCGCGACCACGCCACCGATCATGCCGGGGGCCAGGCCGGGGCGGTCGGCAATCGAAAACGCAATAAAACCGGCCAGGATGGGTACCATCAGCCCAAAGCCGCCCTGCGCACCAACGGCAAAGAGATTCGCCCAAAAGGTGGTCCAGGGCGTAGGGGTGATGGGATTACCTTGGAGGTCTTTGGCTGCATCAAAGGCGTAGATACCGCGAGCGGCAAAGGCAATTGCAATCAGCAAACCACCTGCCACCACAAAAGGAATCATATAGGAAACACCGGTCATCAAGTGCTTATAGACGCCGGTGCGTTCGGCAGCGCGCTTGGCTTTAGCGGCTTCAACCTCGGCCACGTAGGCTTCGGCTTTGTCTGGCGCGGCCAGAACAACCGCCTCGCGTAAGGCACGCTCGACCAGCGATTTACCATCGTTAATCGCAGCGCTGGTCGAAGTCTGATAGACACGTTTACCGGCAAAGCGCGCCAGATCCACTTTGGTATCGGCGGCAATGATGACCACGTCGGCCTGGCGAATGTCCTCAGCGCTGAGCGGGTTCTCGGCACCCACCGAGCCCTGCGTCTCCACTTTGATCGTATGCCCAAGCGCCAGGGCTCCTTGTTCAATTGCCTCGGCAGCCATAAAGGTATGCGCGATGCCGGTCGGACAAGATGTCACTGCTACAATCTTTGCCATCCTCCTGTAACTCCTTTCTAGAAATGGGGTGGGATTAGATAGGGGGTGAGATCTGGGTTCCGTTGAGGACCCGGATAGACACACGATCGGCCAGGGAGTCCAATACCACGCGCTCGGGCAGATTTGGACCAAATGTAGAAAGCGTACCTAGAGCAAAAGCGGTCGCCAGGCGAGCACACGCTACTAGCGGCAACCCCTGACGTTGGGCGGCCAGAATGCCTGCCACCATGGCATCACCGGCACCAACCGTGCTCAGTACGGCTACCGACGGTACCTGAACCTGGAGGGATTGCTCTGCCGTGATAAAAAGCGCACCTTCTTTACCCATGGAAACCGCAACCAGTTCAACTCCATAATCGAGCAGGGTCCGCCCGGCTGCCTCAATGGCAGCGAGGGTGAGTAGGGAATGACCGTGCAGATGCTGTAATTCGTCCAGGTTGGGCTTGAGGATGTGCGGCCCGGCCAGCACCCCCTGACGCAGTGCTTCCTGGCTGGTATCCAGGATCACGCGCTTGCCACGCGCCTTGAGCAATCGGATGATCTCGGCATAAGTTTCGGCGGGCAAGCCCGGCGGCAGATTGCCGGAGAGCACAAACCACTCACAACTTAGCGCCAGGTCTTCCAGGGTGCCCAGCAACTGCTGGTAAGCCAGTGAGCTTGGTGCCAGTCCGGGCATGTTGATTTCGGTGGTTTGGCGCAAGGCTTCGTCCACAATTTTGATATTGGTGCGGGTTGCACCGGGGAGATAAATGAAGCGATTTAGAATGCCTTTGCGTGAAAACCATTGTTCAAAGAGCGTCGCGTTATCCTGTCCCAAAAAACCCGTTGCGGCCACCCGCAAACCGTAATCCGCCAAATAGGAAGCGACGTTAACCCCCTTGCCCCCGGGATCCTGACGCATATGTTGCATGCGGTTAACGGTGTTGAGCGCAAAATGCTCAACATAGATGGTTTGATCAATAGCCGGATTGAGGGTAACGGTGACGACGTCTATCATCCCTGCACCTCATCCTCCAAGCCGGCTTGGATAGCTTCCCATAGGGTCTTCAGGGCAATAGGTGCATCGGCACCTTCGGCAGAGAGATAAAGGGTGGTACCGCAATCGGCACCCAGCTGTAACAACGAGAGCAGACTCTTACCATCGGCTACCCGCTCCCCCAGGCGCACTCGGATGGTAGCCTGGAATTGCTTTGCCAGACGCACAAAGACGGTGGCCGGGCGGGCATGCAAACCATGCTTGTTGCGCAGAATCACAGCCACCTCACCCTCAGAAGGGGAGCGGGGCGTGACAGGAGCTTCGACCGGGGGTTCGCCGGTCAGCGCCAGGATGATCTTGGCAACATCGGACGTGTGCGCCAGCTGCTGCACCTGCTGACCATCTTGGAGCAGCCGCGTCAGCCGTCGCAACACCCCCAGATGCTCATCGGAGCGAGCAGCAATCCCGATGATGAGATGGGCCATGGCATCGGGATGCCAGGGTACGCCTGTGGGTACCTGTAGCACGGCGATACCGGTCTTGAGGATGAGATCGCGATCCTCCGGCAAGCCATGAGGAATAGCAACACCGTGACCAAGATAGGTGTCGGCCACTTCTTCACGCTTGAGCATGCTTTCGGTATAAGCCGGTTGGACATGGCCAGTATCCGCCAATAATTGCGCTACCGCCCGGATGGCAGCTTCTTTATCTGCCGGCTGGGCGCCCAGCATCACTTGGGCTGGGGAAAGGGTGAGCATGTCAACCTCCTGGGGGAAAGGCGGGCAAAATATGTAATCGTTTACAATCCATATTATAGAGATTTGACGCAATTTGTCAATACCCTCCCCAAAATTGCCCGAAATACGGCATTTTACGCCTCAAGTCACCCCAATGGAGGCGATTTAATTAGTAAACGATTACAGCATACGACCGCATCTCAGCCGCTTGTGCTATAATGAACATAATCCTGCAACCAAAAACGGAATGGTTATGCCGAGCATCAAGGATGTGGCACGCGCCGCCGGTGTGTCAACAGCGACTGTCTCGCGGGTTCTGGCCGACAAGCCTTACGTCAGCCCCGAGGTGCGTCGGCGCGTGTTGGAAGCGGTCGAACGCCTGGGTTACCGCCCGAACTTGGTGGCGCGTGGGCTGCGTGCCCAACAGACCAATACCATCGGCCTGCTCGTCTCCGACATTCGCAACCCCTATTTCACCGACGTCAGCCGTGCGGTGGAAGACCTGGCCTATGAGAATGGATTCACCCTTTTCCTGGGCAACACGGATGAGAATCCCAAAAAGGAAGCCCTCTATCTGCAATCCATGCGCGATCACAACGTCGCTGGCCTGATTTTTTCGCCCACCCGTCACGCCTCAGAGCACTTTACCGAACTCAACCTTACCATCCCCACCGTGGTGATTGACCGCGCCGTCCGTGAGGGCGATGTGGATATGGTGCTGATTGATAACGTCGAAGCCGCCTATCGTCTGACCCAGCACTTGTTGGAGCAGGGCTATACACGCGTGGTGGGTCTGTTCGGGGAAATGAGCGTAACCGGGCGGGAGCGCCAGCGCGGGTTTGAGAGGGCACTACGTGAGCATGGCTCAGCGCCGCTCCAGATGCGCTTTCTCCCCCCTTATATTCAGGCCGGCTATGAAGCCACTCGTGCCCTGCTACAAGCCCAACCCCCACCCGATGCCATCCTGGCCACCAACAGTCTGTTACTGGCCGGCGCGCTCAAAGCCATTCGAGAGGCTGGCTTCCCGATCCCGGAGGCTATTGGCTTGGCTGGCTTTGACGAAACCACCTGGACACCGCTGGTTGACCCCCCATTGACCGTCATTGCCCAACCGACCTACGAGATCGGGCGTATGGCCATGCGTATGCTTCTGGAACGTTTGGAAAACCCCGACCTACCCTACCGCCAGGTGATCCTCAAAGGGCAATTGTTGGTGCGGCGCTCTACCCAGCGCCGCCTTGGGGTATAATGAGGGCAGGTTAAGGTCAAGGTTATGTCTTTGAGGTCAACGATTATCACCAATTGGTAGATCTACTGCGCAAGCATCCGGAATGGCGCGAAGAACTGCGCCGTCTGTTGCTCAGTGAGGATTTTCTCGCCCTCCCTCAGGAGGTTCGAGAACTTTCGCGGGTGGTGCGAGAATTGACCGAGGCCCAAAAGCGCACCGAGGAACGTCTGACTCGCGTGGAGATAGCCCAGGCGCGCACTGACGAGCGTCTGACGCGCTTGGAGCAACGGGTAGACCGTTTGACTTACGAAATGGATGGGTTGAAGGCTGCTTTTGGCGCCACGCTCGAGGAAGAGGCGGCCAGTGTGGTGGAGTTCGTCCTGCGTCACAAGGGTTACCGCCTGCTCGGGGACGCAGTCAACCTGCGTCTCAATGGCGAGGTGGATGTTGCGCTGCGGGTTGAGGATGCGCAGGGGCAACAGTATTCGGTCCTGGTCGAATCCAAGGCACGCCTAAGCCGCCGCGATATGCAAGCATGGGCGCAGCGGATGCGTTTCGCCGGGTGGCAGAAGCGCCTGAGCAAGGCTGGCTTTCCACCCCCTTACCTGGTGTATGGGTTTGCCATTCGCGCCGATGTGGGAGCACGCGAAGCAGTCGCCGAACACGGCATTGGATTGCTGCGGGGCGAGGGAGAAATGGTTGCCCCCACGGGCAGCATCGGCTGATGCGCGTTTGCATGAATTCCCCAAATTTCACCCCCAAAACTTCTTGCCACGTACCCGAACAGGTATAAACTGGTAAATAAGGGTTAGGGTTTGGTGCGTCTACGGCGAGGCGCTTCTATCCATACCTCCCCTTCATTTTTCTCCGTGAGTGCGCCTATGGCCGGTCGTGCCTATTATCCCCTCACCTGCTTTCTGACTCTGCTGGCCCTGCTCGCTTTCAGCGTTACCCACTCCGTCCCCCGCAGCGCGAACGCCGCCGATGCCTCCCCGCCCCGTTATGTAATCGTCGCGCCGAGCGAATTCATCGCGGCACTCCAACCCCTGAGTACCCTCAAGGCAGCCCAGGGCTTTGAAACCACCCTGCTAAATATTGAGGCGTGTGGAAACAGCACTGCCGGCATCAAGGCTTGCCTGCGTACCGTTTACGAAGCCAACACCTCAACCCCGCTCTATGTGTTATTAGTCGGGACAACCAATCGCCTGCCGGCCTGGCCTTCGCGGCTTAATCCCAACCGCCAAACCGATCTCTACTACACCACCATGGACGGCAGCCTGGACTACACGCCGAACTTTTTCTTGGGACGGCTGCCGGTCGGCTCAACCGAGGAACTGAGCCACGTGATCGCCGCCTGGCAGGCCTATGCCAGTTTAACCGGAGATGAGCCCTGGCTGCGCCGCGCCGCTTTCCTCGCCACAAACCACCCAGATGAACGCCTAAACGTCGAAGCCACCCTCAACGACCTGATCACCACCTATACCGCCCCCCGTGGCTACCTGGGCCGTTTCCCAGCATCCGATCAGATTGGCGGCGATCGCCTGTATGCCTACACTTACGCCGCCGATCGTGAGGCGGTGCGCGCGGCACTGCAGGAGGGACGTAGCCTGGTGGTTTACCTGGGCGAGGTAGCGTTGACCGCCCTACCCGGTGCGGGCACCCTCAGCGCCTGGAAAGCCCCTGCATTCGATCAAAATGACGTGCACGCCCTCAGCGCTAACCCGACCCCACTGGTGCTTTCCTTTGCTGGCCGCAGTGCCGATTTCACCCTCGGTGAGGCACTGGGCGAAACCTGGGTGCGCAACGCCGACCATGGCGCACTGGTCTTCATCGGCGCCGCTCAGGAAACTCAGTGGGCGTTAGACCGTGCCCTAGCGCGTGCCTTTTTCGCTGCGCTCTTTGCTGAACCCACCCCCAGTCTTGGCCAGGCCCTGCAAACCGCCCTAACCGCCCTCGCTGCCGACTACCCCGATGATGCCCGCCGCTACTGGGAAGCCTATACCCTGCTCGGTGATCCTGCATTACAGCCGCAACTTTTATCGCTTCGCGGTGATTTCAGCCTATCCCTCCAACCCGTTCCCTTGGCCCTGTGCGCCGGGAGTGCGACCACTGCCCAGGTGACCTTACAACCACTTCAGGGCTTCAGCGCACCGGTCAGCCTAAAGTTGAACGCACCCCCTGCCGGGGTTCAAGGTACCTTTCTACCCACCCGCCTTACCCCACCCGGCAGCAGCACGCTTACCCTGAGTGCGGATGCCGGTGTGGCAACCGGCTCGTACCTGCTTACCCTGCAAGCCACGTCAGAGACCCAGACGCATACGCTTATAATCCCCCTTCAGGTTTCAGCATCGCTACCGGCATCCCCAGCGCTCACAGCACCCGCAGTGGGCGCGAACGGCGTGCCTCTGCAACCCACCTTCACTTGGCAGGGCGACTCTACCACCGTGGCCTACACCTTGGAGATCGCCCGCGATAGCACATTTACCACGCCCGTGTTGGTCGTGAGTGCGCTTGCCCAGACCCATTTCATACCCCTTGAGCCCCTGCCGGCCAATACCCTGCTCTACTGGCGGGTACGCGCCCATAACCCCTGTGGTGAGCGCACTTCACCCACCGGCTTTTTCACCACGCGCCCACTTCCCGGCACCTGCCCCATCGGCGCGGCCACGCTCACGGCGTTTGTGACCAACGTTGCTGCATCAGAACCGACCTGGCAATTGGATAACTGGGTGATTACGAGCACATCGGCGCATTCAACACCCTACGCCTTTCATGTCGAACCGCCCTCCACACCGATCACGTACAGCCTGGTTTCGCCACCAATCACCCTACCCGCCGCGGCGGAAACCCTTCCCCAGACCCTCACCTTCTGGCTGCGCGCCGATTTGGAAGGCAACGGTACCACTTGTTATGATGGATTGGTTTTACAGATCTCAACCAATGACGGCGAGTCCTGGGACGACGTACCACTCACCGCCTATCTGGAAGGTGCGCCGACGGGAACACTGGTTGCGTCGCGGGGGAACCCTCTTGGCGGGAAAACGGGTTGGTGTGGTATGCACGATTGGCAACCGGTGCGCGTGGACTTGACCGATGACGCCGGCCACACCTTGCGCCTGCGTTGGGTAGCGGGTAGTGATGACCGCAACGAGAGCCCAGGCGCTTGGGTGGATGACGTGCAAATCACGACCTGCCAAAGCCCGCCCCGCTATGCCCTGACCTTGCTCCCGGCCACCAGTGAACAGGTAGCACATGGGGGTGAAACCGTGATCCACACCCTGACCCTGACCAACAGTGGTAATTCCGCTGCCACGGTTGACCTTTCTTTGACCTCCAGCAACTGGACAACGACTCTACAAACCCCAACGTCGCTTTCATTGGCGGCAGGGGGAAGTGCAGAGATCCAGGCCGCCGTGTCCTTACCCGCAGACGGAACGATCACCGAAGACGTTGCGGTGCTGACCGCAACCGTGCGCGAACAAGCCGACGTCGGTGCCACTGCCACCTTGCACAGTCAGCGGCATTATTATGCCTTTGCACTCACCACCCCCAACCTGAACTTGGATACCCCGCCGGGGATATCCTTTCCCATTCCTTTGACTCTCCATAACACTGGCACCTTACCGCTCACCCTGGATTTGCGCGCCACCTCAACTCAAGGCTGGGGGGTTACACCGCTTGCCCCCCTTGTGCTGAACTTGGGGGAAGCCCGTTCCCTGGCACTGTTCGTCAATGTTCCGGTAGGAGCAACCGCTGGCCTGGTGGAAACTCTCACCCTGGATGCCCAAGCACAAGGCGCCGCTATCCCTTCCCAGCACTTGGAGATCACGCTGACCGTCTTGCCCGAACCTCAACCGCAAATAACCTTCCTCACCCCGCCATCCTACCTACCTCGTGGTGGTCATGCCACGATTGGGATCGGGGTAACTAACCGGGGCAACTTCCTCGACACGTTGGCCGTGAATGCCTCCATTGCCGCCCCACTGAGCACCGCACTCACTGCAGAATGCAAAAACGTTACGCTCGACCCCGGTGCCGACACCACCTGCCCGCTCACCCTTAGCGCACCAGCCAGCGCAGAAAAGGGTTTTTATTCCCTTGAGATCTGTGTAACTTCCGCGTATGAGCCACAAGTGCGCCAGTGCCAATCCGCCGTTCTCCAAGTAACCGACTGGCTGACCTTCCTGCCGTTGGTGGGACGTTAAGTGCCCCAATCGCGCAGGTAAAGGAAATCATAGCCCACAGTACGATAGGATAGTTTAGCAATGATCGGAGGCATACGTTTGAATTGATTGCGGCGAATACGCTCCATGACCTGATGCACGAACTCCGGGGCAAACCCAGCGTCCACACACTCTTCGGGGCTATAGCGTTCATCTACCAGCAGGTAGAGCAGGCGATCCACCTCGGCGTAGGTAAAGCCCAGTTCGCCCTCGTCAGTCTGTCCCTTCCAGAGGTCTGCCGAAGGGGGTTTGTTCAGGATAGATTCGGGTATACCCATTGCCCGCGCCAGTTGGCGCACCTGAGTCTTATAGAGATCACCCAGTGGATTGATAGCGCAGGCCGAGTCGCCGTAAAGAGTGGTGTAGCCGAGCAGGATTTCGGTTTTGTTACCGGTGCCGATCACCAACCCCCCAAACGATGCCGATTGATCATAAAGCACGATCATGCGTGCGCGCGCCATGATGTTGCCGCGCCGCACCGCATCCATATCGGTGAAGCGTTCAAAGAGTGGCTCCACCATCTCAGTGATAGGGATGGTGATAGCCTGAACGCCTAAGGCATCAATGACTTTTTGAGCGTCTTCCAGCGAATCAGGGGATGACGTGCGGTAGGGCATGCGCACGGCCAAGACGTTCTGCGGCCCTAACGCCTCGGCAGCCAGGTAGCATGAGAGCGCTGAATCAATACCACCCGAAAGTCCCACTACAGCGCGCTCAAAGCCCATCCGGGTGATCTCGCTGCGGATGAAACCGATCAGAATTTTACGCACCAGGTCGGTGTTGATGGTTAGATCAATTGTGGTCATTGGGCTTCCTCCCTCAGCGCCCGCTGTTGCCCTGGCGCTGCCCCAAAATGCGGGTCAGTTCACGCTGCACCAGGGCAGTGCGCTCATCCCGCAGCAGGGGCAAGCGGTAACGGGTGCGGTGCAGTTGGTTGAGATCAATCTCGGTGAGCAACAGAGCTTCCTCATGATAAGGGGCGTGGGCGATCACGTTTCCCTCGGGGTCGTAAACCGCCGATCCACCCCAGAAGTTCAAGCCATCTTCATAGCCAACGCGGTTAGTGTGAGCGATAAACGCGGTAAATAGACTGGCATAGCCGCGGTTAATGTGATCCACCCAACGCGCCGAACCCAAGCGCTCATCGCGGCTCAGACCGCGCCCGGGCGAGGCCGAGGCGAACAGGAATAGATCAGCTCCATCCAACCAGAGCAAGTAGGGCGGTGAAGCGTGCCAGAAATCTTCACAGATTAGCATCCCCACGCGGCCAAAGCGGGTATCAAAGGCTTGCACGGCATCACCCCAGGCAAAGAAACGACCTTCGTCGAACAGCCCATATGTGGGCAGATAGACCTTGCGATGCACGTGCACCACCGCGCCTTGGGAGAGATAGGCCGCGGCAATGAAAAAGCGGCTGCGGCGATCTTCTTCAACAAAGCCGACCATGATATCCAGATGTTGGCTGGCAGCCAACAAGGGGGCAAAGAGAGGATCATCGGCGACCGGGCGGTGAGCAACCTGGGGCACCAAGTCTTGCAGCACGTAGCCGGTCAGTGAGAGTTCCGGGAAGAGGATCAGATCAGCCCCTTGTTGGTGCGCCTCGTGGATCAACGTCAGATGTTTCTCCAAATTGGCCTGGGGCATACCCAGGCGGGTGTTGATTTGCGCCAGAGCCAGAGTTAACTTCATGACACCGTCTTCCTCCCAATTGGGAAAGTATTCCGCAGCAAGAGAATCAAGCAGCCTGCGCCTAAAAGGGCCCCGAGGGCGAGGTCGAGGCGAATGGCATTCCAGGTAGGGGGCTCATCGGCACGCGCGAGCGAGAAGAGGACGGTATGGAGTGCAAAGACCAAACCACCCCAGCCTACCCGGTGCGCGGCAGGGGCTTCATGCCAACGCCTCTCCATCGCCCAGAAGAGCCCAAGCAGACTCATTGCTGCCAGAGGCTGAAGGGGCCAACGCAGAGTGGTGCGCCCCCATTCATCCCGGATGGGCAACGCCCACCAGGCGCCGGCAGGGGCAGATGGGCCATAGGCGCACCCGGCGTCCCAACAGCCTAGCCAGGCGGCCGCGGTGACGGTGGGTAAGAGGGGGAGCAGTTCCGCACCTAGAACCAGCCAGGAGCGGCGCAATCCCCACGCCAGCCCGCCCAAGCCCAGCAAGCCCCCTAACAAAGCCCCAACCCCACTCAACCCGCCTTGCCAGACCTGGGGGATAACCAGGGGGTGAGTGCGGAAATAGGCGGGGTGAAGGATGACATACCCCAGGCGGGCACCGATCAACGCAGCCACCAACACCGCCAGCCCCAGGCCAAGGCGGGCAAATCGCGTTGAGGGTGGACCGCTATGCGCCACTTGCCACAAGCCCAGTGTAACCCCTAAAGCCAGCCAGAGTGAGAACGGATTCATCGGGCCACCTGTTGTTTGAATTATACGGCAGAGAACAAGGAGTGATGGTTGTTATATGTAGGCAGAGTTACTTTTTGGTGCAAGTGGGGCACCCCAAAAGGATGGAGGTGCATTTGAGACATAAATGTTGCCCGTGGATGCACTTTCGGGACGAGCACAGGCAGGCGAAGTCTTAAGAACGGCTCAGCCGGGCGGTAACTCCCCTTCTTCGTTCTACATCCTACGCCTCCTCTCCGATTGCTCATGCTATAATCGCTCCAAAGGAGTAATGACCATGCGCACCCGGATGCTGATGCTCGTTCTGGTTGCCCTGCTGGCAGCCTGTGCCACGCCTGCGCCTTCGCCTACCCCCCCGCCTCTGCGCCCAACCTCGGCCCAACCCCAGCGCCCTACGGCTGCTTCGCCTACCCCACCCCCACTGCAACCCACGACCACCCTTACCCCCACCCTCACCGCTTCTCTATCCCCCACCTCTGCCGCCCCTGCCCCTGACCCGGCCCGCCTGAGCTGGCGACCCTATGTCAGCGGTCTGGAGCGGCCAGTGGACATGGCCGACCTGGGCGATGGTCGCATCCTGGTGCTGGAACAGGCCGGCATCATCCGTCAGGTGACCAACGGGCAGGTGGAAATTGCGCCGTTCATGGACCTGCGCGATCGTGTTGGCAGCCAGGGCTCCGAACAGGGTCTGCTCGGCATTGCCCTGGACCCTGAATTTGACCGCAACGGCCTTTTTTACCTTAACTACACCGACCGGCAAGGCAACACGGTTGTTGCGCGCTATACCCTTACCCCCAATGGCCGCTTTGGTGACCCCCAATCCGAGGCACGCCTCCTCTACGTTGAACAGCCCTACGCCAATCACAACGGCGGTGGGTTGGCCTTTGGCCCCGATGGTTACCTCTATATTGGCCTGGGCGACGGCGGCTCCGCAGGTGACCCACAAGGGCGGGCCCAGAATCCCGCCACCCTGTTGGGTAAAATGCTCCGGATTGACGTGCACAGCGCTCAGCCCTATGCTATCCCAGCCGATAACCCCTTTGCCAGCGGCGAGGGCGGGCGGCAGGAAATCTGGGCCTTGGGTCTGCGCAACCCCTGGCGCTATGCCTTTGACCCGGCCACGGGCGATCTTTACATCGCTGATGTGGGGCAAAACCGCTGGGAGGAGGTGGATTATCTCCCGGCCGGGGCGCCGCCCGGCGCCAACTTCGGCTGGAACTACCGCGAGGGCGCCCATCCCTTCAAAGGCGAGCCGCCCGCTGGTCTGACCCTGATTGACCCGGTCTGGGAATACGGGCACGATCAGGGCGGGTGTTCGATCATCGGCGGCTTTGTCTATCGTGGACAGGCCCTGCCGGAACTGCAAGGGGTCTATATCTTCGGGGATTACTGCAGCGGGCAGGTTTGGGGTCTCTGGCGTACTCCGGCCAGCAGCACCTGGGAGGCGCTGGAATTGATGCGCACCCCGGCCAACATCAGCGCCTTTGGGCAGGATCGTCAAGGTGAACTCTACCTGCTCGATCACCGCAGCGGGACACTATATCGCTTGGAACGGCCCTAAATGGAGCAACCATGATCTTGTATGTGGGTATAGAAAATGGGATGGAAGGACGTTCCCTGGCCTGGGCGCTGGAGCACCCGGGTTGTTTTGCTTACGGACGTGACGCCACCGAAGCCCTGATTGCCATCGTCCCGGCCTACGTTGCCTATGCCGCCTGGGTCAATCGCCACACTCAGCCCTCATGGCTGCCCGAGGGTGGGGACGTGGACGTGCGTTTGGTCGAAGTGTGGGAGGTCTATCACCTTAATGATCACTATGAGCGCACGACCAGCGGCGGCTATGAGATCAACGCCTGGTTTCAACACGACTGGAAGCCGCTCACCCGCCTGGAGGTGCGGCGGGGTACGCAGATGTTAGCCTGGAGCCGTGCCGACCTGCTTGCCCTGGTACAGGGGTTGGACGCAGCCACGCTCGACCGCACCTACCCGGGTGAACGCTGGAGCATTCGCGGCATTCTGGAACACATGGCTGGCGCCGAGCAGTGGTACCTGGACCGCCTGGGCTTGGCTGGAATACCACGCGCTGCGCTGCCTGCCGACGTATTCGAGCGCTTGGCGATGGTGCGCCAGCGCCTGGAGGCGGTATTGCCGCAACTAGAAGGGGAAGAGCGCGTCATCGGCAGGCAGGGGGAGTTGTGGAGCCCGCGCAAGCTTCTGCGCCGTGCCCTCTGGCACGAACGTGATCATTACGACCACATTCGCCGCCTGCTCGGCTCAATATAAACCCCGGTCAGGACCAAGATTACGGGAAAACCCGCATGACACGGCGGGTTTTCGACGTTAAAGTGGGGAGGCTTAAGCCTTTTTTCAATCCGGAGGATGCCATGCGTCCATCATCTTGTGGGGGAGTCTCATCATGTTTATGAGCAGTCTGCTGAGCGCCTGCGCGCTTTCCCCCCAACGCGTGCAAGTGGCGGTCTTTCAAATCCAAACCACTTGGGACACCCATACCCACACAGACGCCTACCCCACTTACACCCGTTACTCTACTGCCACGCGTTATCCCACCCATTACCCTACCTGCACCAAGGTCTTGCCCACATTCACACCTGCTCCCAGCCCAACTCCGCCATTTACTCCCCAAACCATCGGTCCGGTTTAGGATTCTCTGCACAACACGTCGTATTCGGTAGAAGTGTCCCTCACCAACGTCCGTCGGCTCGAACGCGGCCTCTACCGTGAGCCCAAAACCGGGAACACTTTCGTCATCGTGGATCTGGTGGTGAAGAACCTTGGCCTCGGCCCGATTAACAACTTCAGTCCGGGATTCATTAAGGTGCTGAATGCAAACGGTGTGCTCAAAGATGATGATAGCAGCGATGTTGAAGACTGCCGCGTGGACAATGTGGATCTGATGCCCAACGGTGTCCTCAGCACGCCTCGGCTGGTGTGTTCAGGGTTCTGGGCTTCTTGGCCTGGGGTGGCGGTTTCTGTAGGCCTGTTCTGCCGCTGCGCAGGCCTCTGAGTATTGGGACAACCCGGTGATGCCTTTCCTGCTTGTGATTGGGATTTCATTCACCTGATTGGGATTTCATCCACCGTCGGCTTGGTCAGCCTGCTCACCGCTAACTTAAATTCAACTGGCTCTGGATGCCAAAGCCGATTTGGAGTAGTTAGTGATCACGATCAGCGCCCTGGCGCCAAACCCCGGTCCTGCGGAGGCTGCCCCTGCGACAGACGACGCCGCGCTGCCTCTCTCACCGCAAGCGTAGCCCGCTCGCCCCGATCTTGTGCCGGGGCGTTTTATCCCAATGAGGGTCAAAAAATACCCCTTTCGGGTCATCGTTGGCCCGACCAAGAAGTATTATCATCGATTCCACCTTTTGAGTCGGTGAGCCGTCTACATGATTGTGGTTTCACAACAACACACCGATTCCTACCACAACAGGAGGAGACCATGGCCTTCAATCCCACGCCCAACCTCCATCTCACGCCTTGGGATACGATAGAACATGATGCGTGTGCTCTATATATGAGCGTGCGTAAGCATGGTCAGAGCACCTTTGGCACCCTCAAGCGTGCCTTAGGAGCATTGATCAGCATGGGGCACCGCACCGGTTTTGTCAACGGCGAGGGCGACGGTGCCGGCGTGCAAACTGATATTCCGCGCCGGCTGTGGGCACGCAAGTTTGCCCAGGCCGGTTTGCCCTCGTATCTAGCCACCCAACCCGGTTTCTGGGTCGGTCACCTCTTTGTGACCCCCGACTTCCCCGCTACCGAGTTGCGTGCCCTGGTGGCAGCGCACTTTGATCAGGCTGGGCTTAACCTACTTTACCTAGAGCCCGGGCGGGTGCGCCCGGAAGCCCTTGGCGCACAGGCACGCCAAAATCCCCCACAGTTCTGGCAAATTGCCGGGCACATGAGTGAAAGTGAGAGCCTCGAGAAACGCTTACTCGAAGTCCAGGCAGAATTAGAGCACGCGCACGGCTTCCATTTTGCCTCTCTCAGCCCTTATACGGTGGTGTATAAAGTGCGTGGCTCGGTGGAAGTGCTGACCCAATACTACCCTGACCTACGTGATCGCTACTTCGATACCTCTGCCGTGATGTGCCATGCGCGTTACTCAACCAACACCGTCTCTACCTCCGAGCGTGCCCAACCTTTTGCGCTCTTGGGGCACAATGGGGAGATCAATACCATCCAGCGCCTGCGTCAGGAAGCAGTTCAGCTGGGTGTTCCATTGGTGAACGGCGCTTCGGACTCTCAGGATGTGGATCGTCTGTTGCATGCGTTGTGCACCTGCTATCACCTTGATTTGGTCGAGGCAATGGAAATGGTTTTTCCACCCTCCCCGCACGAGATCAGCCCGTTGCCCATTGAATATCGGAAGACCTATCAGAACCTGCGGCAAGCGCTAGGGCCATATGCCCAGGGGCCAGCGGCCGTTGTCGCCCGCTGGGGAGCGTGGATTGTAGCCAGTGTAGATGCGCTCGGCTTACGCCCACTGTGGTGGGTGGAAACCGAAAAGGAATATATCTTCACCTCGGAACGGGGGACGATCCCTATGGAAACCTGGGTGAGTGAGCCGCGCGCCCTGGCGCCGGGGGAAAAGGTAGCGGTTTTATTGCGCCGAGGTGAGGATGCGCTGGTGCTGGACCACGCGCAGATACGTCGCCATGTGATCAACCGCGCGGCTCAGCGCCGCATCGCGGTAGCGATTGGCGGCGCGGGGGAACACTGGGAGCTCTGGCCCGAATCTCCGCCGTCTTTGGCGTCTTTGAATCGCACAGGCGATCACACCGAGGTGCTGGTGCGCCCGGCTGCATTTTCACTGGCTCTTTCACACCCGCATGCAGTGCCGTTTAAACCGGCCTGGCAAGAACAACCGGCCCCTCTGCCGACCACCGCTCCATCCCTACCGCTCAACTCGCGCCTGCTATCTGCTAACGGTTGGCTGCGCGATCACCTGAACGAGGTGGCCGCCCTGGCCAGCGAGCAGAAGGACGATTTGATCAGTTCGCTGGGGTATGATGGGCCGTTGGCAGTGCTGAGCCGGGCGCGGGTTAACCTGGCAGATTTCTTCAAAGAAGCGGTAGCCGTAGTTACCAATCCTTCGATTGACCACGCCCGCGAGGGGGAAGTGTTCTCAACCAGCGCCTTGGTTGGTGCCCGGCCACCGATTGGCAAAGCCGCGCCGGAAGAGGATGTGCTGATTGAGTTGGAACTTCCCATCCTCACTGGCGGATATCCGGGGTTGTATTCCGAGGACGTCGCCGAGCGGGTTGCGCATCGCTTTGGCACGCTCACTTTTGAGACCCTGGTGTCTGCTTTTGGCGCTCGTGCGACCTGGCTTCCGCTGGGGGTGCGGGCGGATGAAACGATTGCGGCGGCTTTGGAACGGCTCAGCCGAGTCGCGGTGGCCGCCGTGCAAGCCGGTCAGCAGTGTCTGATTCTGGACGACCTCGTCGCTCAAGCGGACAGATTGAACTGGTTGGATCCGCATTTGGCGGTCAGCGCGGCGGATCGCGCCCTGCGCAGTGCGCTACCCGGGCCGGAAGGAAATTTTCGCCGCCGGGCTGGAATTGTGGTGCGCAGCGCCGCCTTGCGCAACCTGCACGATTTGGCCCTCGCCTGCGGTTTAGGCGCTGATGCACTCGTGCCCTACGCTCTCTTTGCTGTCGCCTTGAAAAGCGAAGGCACCCCGGTAGAAGATGCAGTAGCCGAGCCGCTGTTAACGCGTGTTGTGGAGAATTTGAAAGAAGGATTAGAAAAAGTGACCTCAACCATGGGCTGCCATGAACTGCGCGGCTATGGGCGGGTCTTTGGGGCGATTGGCCTGGCACCCAGCCTGGCCGAGGTATTTGACGTGCCCAATTATCTGGGTAGTGAGGAAACCGGCATGACCTGGGAGCGCTTGGATGCCGAATCCCGCCAGCGCGGCGCCGAACTCCGCGGCGAGGTCGAAGAGCCCCGCATGCCTTTTCAGAGCCGTTTTTACCCCAAGTTCTGGAAGGTGGTATTCAATTTTGCCCGCGGTGAGGTGGAGTACGCCGAAATACGGCGTTTGTTTCAAAGTCTAGTGGCCGAAACGCCGGTTGCCTTGCGCCACCTGCTAGATTTCAAACTTGTTGCCCCACAGCCGCCGGAGGTGGTGGATCTTTCGATCCAGGATTATGACCTACCCCTGGTCATTGACGCCATGTCCTACGGCTCACAAGGTGAGAATTCGTTCAAATCCTACATCCACGCGGCAGCAGCGCTCAACATGCTGTGTATTAACGGCGAGGGAGGCGAGTTACCCGAAATTATGGGCCGCTACAAACATAACCGGGGTCAGCAAGTGGCCAGTGGACGCTTTGGGGTCAATGCTGAGTTTCTTAACTCAGCGGCGGTGTTAGAAATCAAGATCGGACAAGGGGCCAAGCCCGGTGAGGGCGGTATGCTCCCGGCATATAAAGTAACGCCGAAGGTCGCGCGCGCCCGGCGCACCCCGCCTTATGTCACCTTGCTCTCGCCATCCAATAATCACGATCTATATTCCATTGAAGACCTGGCCCAGTTAATCGAAGAGCTGAAACTGGTCAATCCCCAGGCCAAAATATCGGTCAAGGTACCGGTGGTGCCGGGGATCGGCATCATTGCGGTAGGAATTGCCAAAGCTGGGGCGGATATCATCAATATCTCAGGTTATGATGGCGGTACCGGTGCCGCGCGCAAACACGCGCTTCAGTATGCCGGTTTGCCGACGGAGATTGGGGTGTGGTTGGCACACCATGCCCTGGTGGAGGCAGGGATTCGACACAAGATCGAATTGTGGGCTAATGGGGGAATGAAGAGCGGCGCCGATGCCGTGAAAATGATTCTGCTGGGCGCTAACCGGGTGGGGTTTGCAACGCTGGCGATGGTCGCCCTGGGTTGCACCATTTGCCGTCAATGCAACCTGGGCACCTGTCATGTCGGTATTGCAACCCAAATCCAGAGCATCGAGGAAGCCCGTGAGAAAGGGTTGAAACATTTTGTCCCATTGGTTTTTGAACGAGATCATGAGCGCATCGTGCGCCTCTTCCGCGCTCTGGCCGAGGAAATGCGGCAGATCACGGCGCAACTCGGTGCCACCCGGTTGCAAGATTTGGTCGGGCGGGCCGACCTGATGGAACAAGTACGCGGTCAGGATGCCATTGACCTCTCCCCGTTGTTGCAGGCACTGCCAGTACAGCCGCGTCCTGCACCCGAGCCGGGGGTAGGGGTACTGCTCATCCGCCCGCGCAATAGCCTAAGCACAATCCTGACCGACCTGATCATGCGGGCCGTGGGCGAAGGCGAGCGTGAGGTCACCTACCAAGATTCGGTTTCAGCCATTGATCGGGCACTGGGGTCGCGTTTGGCAGGTGAACTGATGCGCCACCCCGACCTTTATCACCGTGTAGATGCCCTACACTTGCGTTTTGGGCCTTCGACGCTGGCCGGGAACGGCTTTGCGGCCTGGAATACCGAGAAAATCGATGTGCTTATTGAGGGAGGAGCCCAGGATGGCGTCGCCAAAGGAGCCAATGGTGGTCGTGTGGCGATTATGAAGGGATTAAATCATGAAGGAACCCGTCTGGATGGCAGTGTGGGTAAATCTTTCGCATACGGCGCCCAGGATGGCATCTTGATCGTCCAAGGAAATGCCGATGCCCGCGCCTGTGTTCGCCTTTCCGGGGCTCGGGTGGTCATTGGCGGCGAGATCACACGGCCGGTAGATGATAGCCAAGGCAGTTTGGGTACACATGCGAATATCAAAGGGTTTGCCTGTGAATATATGACGGCAGGTACTGTGATCATCTTAGGCGATCCGGGACCGTATGCTTTCTCCGGCATGACAGGGGGTGTGGTCTATCAAAAACTCACCCCTGAGTATGGGTTTGACGAACGGGCGCTTCTGCGCCGCCTGGCACGCGGGGCACGAGTGCGCATCCTGCCGATTGACGGTGATGACATCATAACCATTCGCGATTTGATGCAGCATTACATCCACGCCCTTGAACAAACCTATCAGTTTGAGACGGCGGAGCGCGTTCGGGCGCTAATGGCGGAAGAGGCACGGTTGAGGGGAAGTTTTGTGAAGATTGTACCCGAGGTATGATCCGGCTGCTGGTGCACGTTAAAAGCGGGTTGGGAAAGCCTTTGATCTTTCTCTTGCAAAATTCTAATATTTTTCATATGCGGGCAGGCTATTCATATAAATGCACCGCGTAAATAACGCCATGCGGTGCCATCAACCCACGAGAAAGGAGGGATGTGGCGATGATCGAGCCCTTCGTGCCCTGGCGTGAAATCCGACGCATGGAACGCGAGATGGAACGCATGGAGCGCGAGATGGATCGCCTGTTCGAAACGTTCTTCCCGCGCCGCCGCCGCTTCTTTGAGGTTGAATTCCCACCCATGAACGTGTGGACCAACACCGAGGGCGCGGTGGTGACAGTAGAACTGCCCGGGGTTAATCCGGAGCAAATCGAGGTCTCTGTGGTCGGCGATACGCTAACTCTGCGTGGCAAACGCGTCGCCGAGGATTTGCCCGAAGGTGCGCGTTACCAACGCCGCGAGCGCTTCCAAGGCGAGTTTGCCCGTTCGTTGCAATTGCCTTTCACCATTGACGCCGATCACGTCGAAGCCCAATACGAGAACGGCATCTTGACCATCACCTTACCGCGCGCCGAAGCCGATAAACCTAAACGCATCACCGTCCAGGCGGCCTGAGGTGTGCACTGATCCCATCCGGAAAGGAGGGCTGACCTATGGCTGAGGAAACCCGAGCCTTGCAAGTGCGCGAAGAAACCCGTCCGGCTCGCGTTGAGCGGCCACGTCGCGTCTTCGCCCCGGCGGTGGATATCCTTGAAACCCCGGAGGATATCCTGATCCTGGCCGATATGCCGGGGGTCAACCAGGATAACATTGAAGTAACCGTGGAGAAAAACATCCTCACCCTGCGCGGCACCGTCCAGAGCCATGCACCGCAAGGGTATGACTTGGACTATGCCGAGTATGAGGGTGGGGATTACGAACGCACCTTCACCCTGACCGAAGACATCGAGCGCGATAAGATCGAAGCCTCGATCAAAGATGGCGTTTTGCAGGTTCGCCTGCCAAAGGCTGGTCCGGCACGCATCCGCCGCATCCCGGTCAAGGCGGCATCATGAAAAACCCAAGCCGGGAAAGGAGGTGAGACTATGCCCATCACCGATCTGATTCCCTGGCGACCCAAGAACCGCGCGCTGGCCGTGCGCCGCGAGGCGGAACGCTCGCCCTTCGCTCTGATGCGCGATCTCGACCGTTGGATGGAGTCGTTCTTTGACCGCGCCTGGTCGCTCTCGCCGTGGGAGTGGTTTGAAGAGACCTGGGAGACTTTCACGCCGCGTGTAGATGTCAAAGAAACCGCCAAGAAGGTGGTTGTGACCGCCGAACTGCCCGGCCTGGATGAAAAGGATATTGACATCTCCGTGGTCGGGGATACGCTGATCCTCAGCGGCGAGAAGCGCCAGGAGGAAGAGGAGCAGGGTGAGGATTACTACCGCATGGAGCGCCGCTACGGTGCATTCCGCCGCGTCATCCCGCTACCCTGCGAGGTGGAAGTGGATAAAGCCGAAGCCACCTTCAAGAAGGGCGTGCTGACCATCACCCTGCCCAAGACGCCCGAGGCGCAGAGCGCGCGCAAGGCCATCCCGATCAAGACGGCCTAAACGGGTCTGCGTCAACGGTGGGGGCGGGGATCCCCGCCCCCATTTCTAACTCAAACACCGAGAAGAGGAGAGGCTATGATCATCGGTGCGACTCGGATGCAACATTTATTCCGCCGCATTGCCGGCATCACCGTGGATAAGAACGACCTCAAACGCATCTCGGATTTAATTAGCGATAAACTCCATGACCTACTGATCATGGCCGAGCGGACTGCGGCAGCCAACGGGCGCGACGTGATCACCGAGGCAGACCTGCCCCTCACAGCAGGCTTTCAACGTAGTTTACAAGCCTTCCGCAATCTGGAGGAAGAGATCGAATTGCGCCCGGTATTGGAACGCATGGCGACCTACCCGCCGTTGGACCGCACACTTGCGGCAGAGGTGGAGGCCATGTTGCCCGATTTGGCTGGCGCACTGCTGCTGATCATGGCCAACAGCCTCAAGATTCTCGATCCCGAGGTGGAGAACCCACTGCCCGAGCATTGGGATCGGTTGGAACTTCTGCTGGAATTGACTTTATGAGCATTCTCGCAACCCGCCCGGTTCAGTCATTACCGGCGGGTTGTGGTATCTCATCCCCATCCTCCAAGACTTTGATCCCGGTCCGATCGGGCAGTTTGGCTTCCCCTATGAGCCGCACAGAATCCGGCTTGGTAATCGAATCGATGGTTCCCGGTCCTTGGGGGTAAAATTGAGATACCCCTTTCGACTTCCCGCCCGCTGGAAGGCTCCGCTTGTCTCGTTCGCCACTCTCTAGTTTGCTTCCCTTTCTGTTAACTTTGGTCATAGCACTTGGGGTGCGCGTATGGCTGTGGCATACCTACCCTGTGCGCGCCTTCAGCGATACCGGGGCCTACCGCCGTGCTGCACAGAGCATCCGCAACGGCTGGGAAAACTACGACGGCGTGCGCACCCCAGGCTACCCGGCCTTTCTGGCGTTGTGGGAGGATGATGCACATGTCTGCCTAGCGCAGTTAGGCCTGGGGGTAGCGACAACCCTCCTTTTTTTCTACCTGGGCTGGCGGATATGGCGCTCACCGTTCCTCGGACTGGTCACTGCGCTAGCACATACACTCAACCTGGGCCAACTCTTCTTCGAAGCCCACCTGCTGAGCGAGACCCTGGCCACCTTCTGGGTCGTACTGACGTTAGCCCTGGCCTGGACCTGGTGGGAAGCCCCGCTCCGTTGGCGTCCTGTGGTGGCAGTGGGGATCGGCCTGGGCGGGGCACTGGCCGGGCTGACCCGCCCCTTGTTTGTGTTTTTGCCCTTCTGGCTGGGGGTAGCGCTGGCAGCACTGCCGGTCATCGGCGGCCCAGGCGGGATCGGGCAACGTCTTCGTCGCCTGGAATGGCGCACCCTGCTGGCAACTTGGTTTACCGCCGGTGCGCTGGTGGGGGCCTGGATGGCGTTTATCCACGCCCGTTTCGGGATGTGGAACGTCACCACCATGACTGGTTACAACCTGATCCAGCATACCGGGTATTATTTTGAATATGTGCCTGATGATTACGCTGCCCTACGCGAGGTATACTTACGCTATCGCGATGCCCGCATTGCGCAGTACGGCACGCAAAGCAACACCATCTGGCAGGCTATCCCGGAGATGATGCAAGCGTCCGGACTGGGGTTTTACGACCTCTCGCGCACCCTGGCGCGCCTCTCCCTGCAACTTATTCGCGAGCACCCTGATCTTTACCTGCGTTACGCCGTAAAAGGGTGGTGGCTCTTTTGGCGCGCGCCGATCATCTGGGTGCCGTCGAATCTGACCGATCCGGCTTGGCAATCGTGGTTGAGCGGGCTGGCCTGGGCCGAACGCGCCGGGCTTATTGGCCTCAACCTGCTCTTTATCCTGCTCTCACCGCTGATGCTGGTGCGGCGCTGGCGCGAGCAGCTGTCTTTGCCCCCTTATTTAGGCTTGTTAGCCGCCACCTTGTGGCTCACCTCGATTCTACAAACACTGCCCGACCACGGCGATAACCCGCGCTTCCTGGTGCCAATGCAATCGCTGGTGGTGCTTTGGGGGATTGGGGTGTATGTGTCTCTGCGCAAGAGGCTAACCATCACCCGAGGTTAAAGAGCATTTTCCGCCCCATTTGAGCTTAGGGCCAGGCTCCACCAGGACGATACTGGTAATCCGTTAATCCTTCTGGGCGGGGGTGGTGCGATGTTAGGAGGCCTGGAATTTCTCTGTCTGGGCGCTTTTCTGGTCGTGTGCATGGGGGCGGGGATTTATGCGCTGACGGTCTATGCGCAGGAACGGAAACAAGCTGCCGCGGCTCAAACCCAGCCCTCGGTCACGGGACGCGTGATTGAAGCCACGCTGGCCGAGGATATAACGGCGGATTCGGAAGGGGATAGACACCGCGTCTTTGCCCCACGGGTGGTCTATGAATAGGATATCAACGACATTACCTACCGCGGAGAGCGCCTGAAAGCGGGTGCGCCGTCGTTCATCAGCAGCCAGCGTAAGGTGGAACAGGAACTGGCTCGCTACCCCGTGGGCGGCGCGGTGCAGGTGTGGTACAACCCCACTGACCCGGCGGAGGCGGTATGACAAGCGGGCGTCTCCAGCCAGGCGGCGCTGGTGATTGGGATCATCTTTCTGGTCATCGCCAGGATGACTGCACGTTTGGTGGGGGTGGCCGCGCTGGGCTTGTTGGCGTTCTTCTTCATGACCCAAACCTGGTTGGCAGCCTTGGTTTGGCCGGATTACACCACCTTTCCGAACACCGATGTGGCGTTCTTCTACATTGCCCAGGAGGCTGGGGGCACGGTAGTGCGCCTGCTGGCATTGATCGGCACCGTGCTGGCCTGGGGCATCGGCGACGGCATTGCCGCGCAGGCAGCAGTCTCACGCGTGCTCTTCGGCATGGCGCGGGACGAACAACTGCCCAAGTTCCTGGCCTGGGTGCATCCCAAGTACAAGACCCCCTGGACCGCCATCTTCGTGATCGCGCTGATCACTCTGCCCATCGCCACCTTGCTTGATCTGGAAGTCCTTTCATCACTGGTCAACTTCGGCGCGCTGACCGCCTTCACGGTGCTTCACATCGCGGTGATCGCCTATTACTTCTTCTATAATAAAGAACGCTCACCTCAAGGGATTTTGAATTACCTTCTCCTTCCTCTGATAGACCTGGTGATCATCGGTTTTGTCTGGGCCAACCTCAACGTCCACACCAAGACCTTGGGCTTCATCTGGCTGGAGATCGGTTTCGTGGTGTTGCTGATCGTCTCGCGTGGCTTTCGCAAGGTACCACCAGCCTTGCAGGTATAATCACGGTGGGAGGTGTAGGATGAAACGACTAACGCGTGAACATGTATTCTTTGCCTTTGCCCCTGATTTACAACCTGCGCTAGAGGTGCAGCCGGGCGAGGAAGTTTGGCTGGAGACGCACGACTGCTTTGAGGGACAGTTGAAGAGCGAACAGGATTTGATTGACAACCTGGACTGGAATCACGTCAACCCGGCCACTGGCCCGCTGTATGTCCAGGGCGTCAAACCCGGGGATGTGGTGCGTGTGGATATCCTCGAACTGCGCGTGGGCGAGCGTTCCACCATGGTCACCGTGCCCGGCGAGGGTGCATTGGGCAAACACTTAACCCAGGTGGAAACGGTGATCCTGCCGCGGGTGGGCGATGTGGTGGTATTTCGCGACCGCGTCCGCGTGCCCGCCCGCCCGATGATCGGCGTGATTGGGGTGGCACCGCGCGAGGGCAAAATCCCCTGCGGCACACCCGGCGCACACGGCGGCAACATGGACTGCTCCCTCATTGGCGAGGGCGCCAGCGTCTACTTTACCGCCGCGGTGGAGGGCGCGCTCTTCGGCTGTGGCGATTTCCACGCCGCCATGGGAGATGGCGAAATCATCATCTGCGGCGCCGAGACGCCCGGTGAAGTGCGCCTGAAGATCACACCCGTGCCGGCTTTGGCGGGTTTACCCACTCCCTTTGTCGAGACAACCGACCGCGTGGCTACCATCTACTCCGCCCCGACCATGGATGAAGCCAGCCAGGGTGCCATCGAAGCCATGGCTAAATTCCTGACCGATCAGGTCGGCCTTTCGATCAACGACGCCGGGCTGCTGATGAGCCTGGTAGGTGAACTCAAGGTTTGCCAGGTGGTGGATCCGCTGAAGACGATGCGTTTCGAATTCCCCAAGGCCGTCCTGGCCGATTACGGCTATCGCTTGCCGCGCTAAACGCCCACTCCACGAGCACCCCAATCGCTGAGGAAGGCCAGATGCTGGCCTTCCTCAGGTTCTTAACTCCGGGAACCGGACATAAAAACGAGTACAATTGAGCCGCTTGAACCATCTTTTCAACCGGGAGAATGCCATGACCATAGCCGATTTCCACACCCCCGCCTGGGTGCACGATGCCGTCTTCTACCAGATCTTCCCCGATCGCTTCGCTCGCAGTGCCGCGGTGGAAAAGCCGGGCAACTTAGAGCCGTGGGATGCATCCCCCACCCCCAATGGTTTCAAGGGCGGTGATTTACTCGGTATTGTGGAACACCTGGATTACTTGCAAGACCTGGGCATCACAGCCCTTTACCTCAACCCCATCTTTCAGTCAGCTTCGAACCATCGTTACCACACCCACGACTACTACCGCGTGGATCCACTGCTCGGAGGCGATGCCGCTTTCCGCCGCCTGGTGGATGAAGCTCACCGCCGCGGTATCCGCATCATCCTGGATGGCGTCTTCAACCACGCCAGCCGTGGTTTCTTCCAATTCAACCACATCCTGGAAGTAGGCGCGCAGTCTCCCTACCTGGATTGGTTTGTGGTGAAAGGCTTCCCCTTGAATGCATACGAGGGCACGCCCAACTACAAGTGCTGGTGGAACTTACCTGCCCTGCCCGAATTCAACCACGCCAACCCGCAGGTACAGCGCTTTATCTTTGATGTAGCACGCTACTGGCTGGAGCAAGGCGCGGACGGCTGGCGGCTGGATGTGCCCTTCTGCGTCACCGAGCCGGGTTTCTGGGCACGCTTCCGCGAGGTGGTCAAAGCCACCAACCCCGAGGCCTACATCACCGGCGAGATTCCCATGGCCGCCGATCCATGGCTGCAGGGCGATCAATTCGACGGGGTGATGAACTACCTGCTCACCTATGCCTGCTGGGGTTTCTTCGGCGGGGAACGCCTCCAACGCGACCTCGTCGGCCACTGGTACGATCATGGTCCGGAGTTCTTCATCCAAGATGGTGGGAACTTTGCCCAGAAGATCACCCATTTACTGGAACGCTACCCGCGCCCGGCAGTGCTGGCCCAACTCAATCTGCTGGATAGCCATGACACCGCGCGTTTCCTCTCGCTGGTTAGCGGGGAACGCGCTCTGCTGCGCTTGGCCGTGCTCTTCCTGCTGACCTACCCCGGCGCACCCTGCGTGTACTACGGGGATGAAATCGGCCTGGAAGGTGGTCAGGATCCTGACTGCCGCCGTGCCTTCCCCTGGGATGAACGGCGCTGGGATCACGACTTGCGCGCCTGGTATCGTACCTGCATTGCCTTGCGCCACGCCCACCCCGCCCTGCGTAGCGGTGAGTTTAAGGTGCTCCAGGCCCAGGGCAGCGAAGTGGTTTACCTGCGGCAACTAGGACAGGATGTCGCCGTGGTGGTGCTCAACCGCGCCTCCCAAACGTTGCACCTGGATGTGCCGGTGGAGAACACCCTACCCGAAGGCTCGGTCTGGCGCAATGCACTGGGGGCAGGCACCGCCCAGGTCACCCACGGTCACCTGCACGGGCTGACCCTGAGCCCGCTGAGTGGGGCGGTGCTGCTGCCGGCGTAAACCTTCTTTGTATAGGCTTTGTTGCCCGGAAATCATTCTCTAACCCTGCCCCGGGGTAAAATTGGGCTAAATTTACTTGGGAGAGGTTTGAGGATGGTGAGCTGGATTAACGGTAAAATGGCGCTGATCACCGGCGCCACCGATGGCATTGGCAAGGTAACGGCGCGCGAACTGGCCAAGCAGGGCGCGCAGGTGGTCATCGTCGGACGCAACCCCGAAAAGACGGCCAAGGTCGCCGAGGAATTGCGTCAGGTCAGCAATCATGCCATGGTGGATTACTTGGTCGCGGATTTAGCCTCTCAGGCCAGCATCCGCCAGATGGTTTCCGCCTTCCGTCAGCGCTATGACCGGTTGCATGTGCTGATCAACAACGCTGGCGCCTATTTCACCCGCCGCCAGATCAGCCCAGATGGTCTGGAGATGACTTTTGCCCTCAATCACCTGGGCTATTTCCTGACCACCTTGCTGCTCCTCGATGTCATCAAAGCCAGTGCCCCAGCGCGCATCATCAACGTGTCCTCAATGGCACACAACGGTGCCCGCCTGAATTTTGACGATTTGCAGAACGAACGTGGTTACAACGGCTGGCGGGCTTATGCGCAATCCAAACTGGCCAATTTGTATTTTACCTATGAACTGGCGCGGCGGCTGGAGGGTACGGGCGTGACGGTCAATGCCCTACACCCTGGGTTCGTGGCTTCGCGCTTTGCCCATAACAACCACGATCCGATTGCTTGGGGTTTTCGGCTGGTTCAACGTCTTTTCGCCATCTCGCCGGAAGAAGGGGCGCAGACCTCCATTTACCTGGCCACGGCGGACGAGGTGGCCGGGATGAGTGGGCACTATTTTGTCAATAAGCGGCCGGTGCCTTCCTCGGCAGCCTCGTATGATCGCGCCGCGGCCCAGCGCCTATGGGAGATCAGCCTACGCCTGTGCGGCCTAGCCGAGGTCACCCCAGCGCGGTTTGTGGTGCTGTCGGAAGGGTAGACGCGGCCCTTCCGGCGGTACGGCGGGTGGAGCAAGGAGCGCCGTGGGCAACTCCCATTCCTACCGATGATGGGAGGCAAGGAACGTCTTAACCCCCTGGCAGACCTCGGCGGAACCGCTTTCCAGAAGTCCGCCGGCTGTGGTATCATTGCGCGCTAATAGATAAAGGAGGAGACGGGCATGGTCAAGATTCCCCGTTGTATGAGCACCCAGCACCCGGATAATGTTCAGGTTCCCTTCTTTTCGGACAATTCCGAGTTACAAGGGGAAGATGAGGTCCAGGAAGCCTACTACGTGTTTTCCCACCTGGGCTGTGATGAACAGATGTGGGATTACGAAGGCAAAGAAGTGGATAACTTCGTCATCAAAAAACTGCTGAGCACTTACGCGTCCTACTTCAAAACGCAGCAAATTGGCCGTGACGTGTTCATCACCCCACGCGTGCCCAATCCGGCCGTGGAACGCAGTGAAGCCAAGATTTTACTGGAGACGCTGGGCAGTATTCCGCGTTCCTATGATGCGGCGGAGATCTTTCAGCCCGGCTATCCAGCGCCGATTTTCGAGGTGATCCTCCCCATGACCACTTCTGCTGCGGACCTCAACCGCATTTACGTCTACTACGAACATTTTGTCGCCGGGCGAAATAACACCCGGCTACCCGGCATGGATATCACGATTGGGGAATGGTTAGGGCCATTTCGGCCAGAGCGCATCTTTGTCATCCCGCTGTTTGAAGCCGTCGAGCACATGCTGGCGGCGGCTGAGGTCATGGAGATGTATCTGCAAGATAAACCAGTGGCGTACCACCGCGTTTTCCTGGCACGTTCCGATCCGGCGATGAACTCGGGGTTGATTACCACCGTCCTGGCCAATAAAATCGCTCTGGCCCGGTTGGAACGCCTGGAAAAGCGCCTGGGTAAACCCCTCTATCCGATTCTGGGGGTGGGCTCACCACCCTTCCGCGGGCACCTCAAGCCCACCACGGTTGAGCAAGTGGTCAGAGAGTACCCTTCGGTGCAGACCTTCACCATTCAATCCGCCTTCAAATACGATTACCCTGCTCTGGAGGTCAGCCAGGCCATCCGCCGTTTGCACGAGTTGCCGCGTCAATCAGCCCAGGCAATTGAGGAGCCCCGCTGTTTTGAGATCATGGAGAAATACACACGCGCCTATCGAGAAGGTGTGCTGGAGTTGGCTGGAGTGATCAACAATGTGGCTGCCTACGTGCCGCGGCGGCGCAAACGCAAGTTGCACGTGGGGCTGTTTGGGTATTCCCGCAACGTCAACGGCGTTTCGTTGCCGCGCGCCATCTCCTTTACAGCCGCCTTATATTCCATCGGGTTGCCGCCCGAACTATTGGGCTTATCCGCCCTGAATCACGACGATATCCGTTTTCTGCGTCAGGTTTACCTCAATTTCGATGCCGATCTCGCGGCGGCGCTGCGCTATACGGACCTGGAGAACCCGTACCTGTCGGCCGAGTTACGCCGTGCCATCGAACGCCTCGGCATCGCTTATGAGGTTGATACCGCACACCTGGACATAAGCCGCCGTATTGTGAACGCCGTACGCCACCAGCGTTTTCAGCATCTGGATGAGTGGATCTTACAGGCGGCTAATTTGCGCCAGTTTTTAGGCTAAGCCTCATCCCCCGGCGTGGTTTGGAGCAGGGCATGCACGGGGGCGAAACTACAGCGGTGCAAGGGGCATGGCCCCAGGCGCGCCAGCGCCACGCGGTGAGCCGGCACTCCATAACCTTTATGGTGGGCAAAGCCGTAGCCGGGGTAGCGGACATCACACTCGCGCATCAGGGCATCGCGCGCGGTCTTGGCCAGCACCGCCGCGGCGGCAATGCTCAGAGCGCGCCGGTCGCCGTGGATGAGGGCGTGCTGCGGCAAGGGCACATCCGGTAGGGCCAAGGCATCAATCAGCAAATGCTCGGCGGGCAGGGTAGCAGCTTCCAGGGCACGTTGCATCGCCAGGCGCGTCGCCGCCAGAATGCCCATCCGATCAATCTCTTCTACAGATGCCATGCCCACCCCCCAGGCCAGGGCAATGCGGCGGATGCGCTCGGCCCAACGCTCGCGCTGCGCTGGGGTAAGTTGCTTGGAATCACGCAGGCCGGAAAGGCATGCCACCACCTCATCCACCGGAGGCAGAATCACACAACCTGCTGCCACCGGACCCGCCCAGGCCCCGCGCCCGGCCTCATCCAGCCCTGCCACATAGCGCAGGCCCTGCGCCCATAGGCGCCGTTCGAACACCAGGGTGGGGGTTGCCTTGGGATCAAGCAGAGGGTAGCGGCGCGTCATAAACCCCTCGTCGGGCATTACGGCGGATCGTCAGCAGATCCAGAAACATCTGTCGCGCATCGCGCCACAAGCGCACTTTGCTCTCAGGATTAAAGTACCACGGGATAGGAATCTCGACAATCTTATAACCGCGCCGGCGGGCGATGAACAGCACTTCCACATCGAACGTCCAGCCGGTAATGGTCTGGTAGCGGAAGAGGTCTTCGGCCACGGGAGCGCGAAACATCTTGAAGCCGCATTGGGTATCCTGCAGGCCGGGCAGGGCAAGCAGGCGCACCATGGCGTTGAAGACGCGCCCGGCCAGGTGGCGGTATTCGGGTTCGCCGTAACGGTGGGCACCGGGGGCTTCGCGCGAGGCAATGGCGATATCCACCTCAGGGGGAAGTTGCGGCGGCAGGAAGCGGTTTACCTCAGTGATGGGCATGGAAAGGTCCGCATCGCAGATAAAGCGGTAAGCCCCAACCGCGGCCAACATCCCCCGCCGCACGGCCCAACCCTTGCCGCGTATCTCTTCATGGAACACGCGCAGGTAGGGTAGGTGCGCTGTGTAAGCTTGCGCCACGGCCAGGGTGGCATCGGTGGAGCCGTTTTCCACGACCAGCACCTCGGCGGCATAGGATTGCCCAGCGAGGAAATCATGAATCGCCTGCAGGGTGCCCGGCAGGCGATGTTCTTCGTTATAGGCAGGGATAATAATGGAAAGCAGTGGGGTGCTCAAGAAACACCTGCCCGCGCGAGGACGGCGGCATCGAAGGGTTTAGAACAGCGGCACGTTGAGACGGTCATGCTCACTACCGTTAGCCGAACCACCTGCAGGACGTTCGGTTGAGCCGCTGACCACCACTTCCTGCCCTGGCGTGCCAGCCAGGCGCACGACGTCAAAGACTTCGAAGGCATTGCCCATGCGGGGCACCCGCCGCCCGGTGACGAAGACTTGCCCGGCCTTGAGCCGGCGGATGAGTTCCTCGCGGGTGAGCAGGATGTGGTCAGAGAACACCATACCACGCCGCTCGTGCACCCGTGCCAGGGCAATGCGTCCGGATGGATCGTAGCGCACAGCTTCAATCACTCCATCATAACGCTTGGGCAGTCGGTTATCCTGGGATTTGGACTTAAAAAAGGGTAGCGCCATCGGTTGTCTTCACTCTTTGATAATATTTGCGCGTGTCTGCGCTTTGCGCTTGCAGGAACAACCGCCGAGCATCCTCGGCGGCCATCACCCAGTCGGGGTGGGCGGACTTGAACCGCCGACCCCCGCGTCCCAAACGCGGTGCGCTTCCATCTGCGCCACACCCCGCTGTTTCAGAGTATAGCGGAAGTGAGTTTCTTCGTCAAGGAATCGCGATCTGATGTTGGGGCAAAGTCACCAAGTCCCCTGTAGGGCTCTTCACCTATCTGCCAGGCTCGTCCTCCTGTCCTGGGTCGGTCTATCCTCGATGGCCTTTTAGCCCGTTACCCGAGACATCGCTACCCTACCAAACGAAGGACAGGTCTATTTGGCATTGACAGCGTGAACGCAAAGCAAAAAGGAAAAGGTTGACATCTTATTTATGGAATGATAAACTGAAAGTGCTTTCATAATCAGGGTTGGGATGACACATCAATGAAAAAGAAAAGGTGCACCATTTACGATGTGGCAAAACATGCCGGCGTGAGCATTACGACCGTCTCCCGTGTGCTGAACGACCCGCGCAAAGTCAACCCGGCCACGAGGAAACGGGTCTTAAGTTCCATTGACGCCCTCGGGTTTGTGCCGGCAGCCGAAGCCCGGGCCCGAACAAAGAAGGGCCGGATCGGGGTTATCACGCCCTTCTTCACCGCCCCCTCTTTCATTCAACGCATCCGCGGCATTGCCAGCGCCCTGCCGCCCAACAAATTTGAACTCATTATTTATACCGTTGACTCCGCCGAGACGCTCCAACAGTATCTCTCGACGTTACCGTTAACCGGTAACCTGGATGGATTAATTATCATCTCTCTCCCCATTCAGGACGCCGAAGTCCGCTGGTTGATCAAACACGATTTGCCCACCGTGTTGATCGAATATCCTCATCCTGAACTGAGTTGCGTGGAGATTGACGATGTGGAAGGTGGACGCATGGCCGCCGAGTATTTGATTAAGAAAGGCCATCGTCGAATTGCATTCTTAGGGGATACTGATCTGCCGGAATACGCCATCCATCCGGTCAGTTTAAGACTCACTGGGTTTCGCCAGGCTTTGAAGGAACATCACATTGAATTACCCGATGAATTCGTGCGTCTTGCGCCCTATACCCAGGAACAAACCCGTCAGGTGGCCATAGAACTGCTCAGCCTGCCCCATCCTCCCACTGCCATCTTTGCCGCCACTGATTTTCAAGCCCTAGGGGTATTGAAGGTTGCACGTCAATTGAATGTCGCCGTCCCGGAACAACTGGCCATCCTCGGATTTGATGATCTGGATATGGCCGATTATGCCGATTTGACCACGATTAGCCAACATCTGGACGAATCGGGGCGGCTGGCCGTGGAGATCCTCATTGCCCAAATCGAATCCCCCTCCCAAATTCCCAGGCATGTGAAGCTTCCTCTCAATCTCATCGAGCGCAAAACCGCGTAAACGCGTCAACCTCCAAGGAGCAACCATGACAGTGCACAACAAAGTCCAACTCATCACCTACCCCGACTCGTTAGGGGGGAATCTAAACCTCTTAAGCCACGTCCTTGACCACTATTTTCCGCATCTCTTTGAAGGGGGGATTCATATCTTGCCCCCTTACCCCTCATCTGGTGATCGCGGCTTTGCGCCCATCAATCAAATGGAAATTGACCCTAGATTCGGCACGTGGGATGACATCCGACGCCTTGGCACTAAACATCCGATCCTCTTAGATTTGATCGTCAATCATATATCTGCGCAATCACCCCAATTTCGCGATTTCTTGCGCAACGGTGCCAATTCCCCTTATGCCGATATGTTCCTCCCCATTGAAAAGCTCTGGCCCGATAAAAACCCGCCCCGGGAGGATATTGAAAAAATTTTCTTGCGCCGACCCACACCCTTCTCTGACTACGTGATCGAGGGAACGCAGGAGGTAAGAACCCTTTGGACCACCTTTGGCAAAACCACCCCTTCAGAGCAAGTGGACATTGATATTCATTCACCGGTGGCGCGGAATTACTTAAAGGAGTGTTTCATCAACTTCAGCCGAAACAACGTCAAAATCGTACGCCTTGATGCCATTGGGTATGTGGTCAAAAAAATCGGCACATCGTGTTTCTTTGTTGAACCGGACATCTACGAGTTCCTGGAATGGCTCAAAAGCATCGCCGAGCCCCTGGATATTGATCTCTTACCCGAACTCCACGCGGATTTTTCCACTCAGTTGAAATTATCCCAGCGGGGTTACTGGATTTACGATTTCATCCTGCCCTATATGGTGCTGGAAGCCTTGCTCTTTAAGAACAGCCAGAGGCTCAAGGAATATCTAGCGGTTCGCCCACCCCGGCAGTTCACCATGCTCGACTGCCACGATGGCATCCCCGTCAAGCCCGACCTGGACGGCCTGTTGGATCTCGATAAGGCCCAACGTGTCGTTGAGATTTGTCTGGAACGGGGGGCGAATCTGAGCCGGATCTTCTCGCCGAAATATAAAGACCGCGGCGGGTTTGATGTCCATCAAATTCGGGGAACTTATTACTCCATGTTGGGTGGCGATGATCGAGCGTATCTGATCGCTCGAGCAATCCAACTCTTTGTTCCAGGCGTCCCCCAGGTCTATTATGTAGGTTTGCTAGCGGGTGAAAACGATCGGCTCGAAGGTGATGATGTGGATGGTCGCGAGATCAACCGCCATAACTATTCTCTTGTGGAAATTGAGCGAGCCCTCGAACGTCCCATTGTGAAAAACATTGTAACGTTGATCCGCTTCCGGAATTCGCACCCGGCCTTTGATGGACGTTTTTCATTAATCCCTTGCGCCGATCACGAAGTGGCTCTGCGTTGGGACAACGAGGGGATCGTTGCCCGCCTTTATGCTGACCTGAGCACAAACACCCTGGCGATTGACTACACCGATCCAATCACCGGAAAAGAAAAAACACTGGAGTTTGAATGATCCATGATCCTGAAAACCAGCAAGGGGATGGTAAAAGGACCATCCCCTTGCTGGTCACCCGAGATGTTGGCCGTCGGGCGATCTTATATCTGACCGCTTTTCCTCAGACAAAGACCACCTGATAATCCTTGGTGATTACGATATCCGCTAATTGTTTGTGGCCGGCGATGATTTTATGCTCCAGGCGGAGCACCTGCTCAATGAACGGATCACCGGCTTCGTTTCCACGATTTCGTTTCTGCCGATGTTCAAGGGTATCCAGCCAGTTGCGGGCGATAAAGACGCGCGTATCCACGTGTTTCAGCAAAGAGGTATAAGTGCCTTCCACAAGGATGACCTTGACCCCCATGAGGCTAACGGTCTCCTCTTCGATGGTATTCGCATCGTAATCCACCAGTGGTTTCGTAATTTCGTCTTTTCCCTGAAGTGCATCCACGAGATTTTGTTCCAGAACGTCTAACTTGACCTCGACGTGAGGCCCCAACCAATCCGGGTCCGCGCGCCGCTTCTGATCGTTGGATTTCGGAGGGAGGACAAAATAATCATCCTGTCCCAAGATCACCGCCTTAATGCCAAATTTTTCCAATTCATCGGCCACCGCTCTGGCCGTTTCGGATTTGCCGCTCCCCGATTCACCGGCAATGGTGATCACATATCTATTGTCCTTGCTTTCAATCTTTGGCAGTAGATGAGCCACAATTTCCTTTGCCGCTTGCCGATGATAATCCAGGATAACCAACTTATCGCCTTTCATAATAAAACCTCAGGGGGTAAGTATGTTGAAGGAGGCATAGGTTCGAGATCCCACCTTTCACAGCCCCAGCATGAATTGGAAGATCTGATCATGCAAACCGGGTAAAGGCTCATGGGCAAAATCGGGATATATGACCATCCTTTTCGGGGCCACAATTTTGTTATATACAGCGAACTGGGTTGAGGGCGGACAAATTGTATCCATCAGTCCAATCCCCCAAAGCACGTCAGCCCGAATCCGTGGCGCTAGAAACTGGATATCAATATAGCCCAATTTTTCGAACACAGCCTCTTCAAGCCTGTGCGTGGGATCTGAATGCCGAAAGAAGTCCTGAATCTCTTTATAGGCATCCCTGGCTAAATCCAGTTCCCAAACCCGTTTGTAATCGCTAAGGAAGGGATAGACCGGCGCAATCCGCTTGATCCGGGGTTCCAAGGCGGCACAGGCTACGGTTAAAGCCCCGCCCTGGCTCCAGCCGGTTGCACCCACCCGGTTCGGATCCACATCCGGCATGTCCATCACGATCCGCGCCAATTCCACCGTATCCAGGAAGATGTTTCGGAAAAGCAGTTTTTCGGGTGAGCCCTTCAATGCATCCGCCAGGCCGCGAATGATATGGCCATATAATGTATTGCCCGTGACGCCCCCGGTGTCTTCGGATAACCCGGCCTGGCCGCGGCAATCCAGGGCGGCTACGGTGAATCCGGCGGCAACATACCCGAGTTTATCGAACCAATCACCGGAATCACCCGTGTAGCCATGGAACATTAAGAGCGCGGGGTGAGGGGAATGCCCCTGCGTAGGACGTAACAGCTTGGCATGGACGCGTGCACCCCCAGCGCCGGTGAAGTATAGATGAAAGCACTGAGCAAATGGGGCCTGAAATTCCGCCGGCACCAACGCGACCTGCGGATCTATCGAAGATAGTTCAGCCAGGCTCTTTTCCCAGAACGCATCAAAATCGGCGGGGCGAGGGTTTATCCCCTGATACGTCTTCAATTGTTCCAGCGGTAAATCAAACGTCAAAGGCATCCTACAACTCCCATGCGAAAGGGTGTGTGAACGCAAGCCGTTCCGGGATTAGAGGTGCTCTCCTTATCCCTTTACGGCCCCTTGGATCAACGCCTCAATAATGTGGCGTTGGAAGATCACGAAGACAATGAGCGTGGGCAACAAGATGAGGATCGTGCCCGCGCATAGCAGGGGGATATCAGTTGCATAATGACCCTGGAAATAGCCCAGTGCCCCGGCCATCGTGCGTTGGGTCGGATCCTCCACCAATACCAGGGCCAGTAAAAATTGATTCCACGTCCAGACCGACAGGAGTGTCCCGAGCGAGGTTATCGGCGCCCGTGCGAGAGGGAGGTGAATATGCCAAAACAGATCCCAGGTAGAGGCGCCATCAACCAACGCAGCCTCTGAAATCTCAGTGGGCATGTTCACAAAGTGAGCGCGCATCCAATACACCGAGAACGGCATGTATAAGCCAATGAGAGGAAGCACAATGGCCAGGCGAGTGTTGTAAATCCCCAAAGCGCGCTCGAGATGGTAAATGGGGACGATAATACCTCCCAGAGGAAGGGTCAGACCCAAGACAAACAAAAACAGCAAAAAACGCGACCCCGGGATCTTAAGTAGCCCAATTGCAAACCCTGCCATGGTTGAGATGACCAGCGAGATGGGTACCACGGCCAGCACAATATAGGTGCTTGAGACCAGAAGTTTGGTCATGTTGGCGACTTTAAAGGCTTCGATGAAGTTCCCCCATTGGGGTTCCTTGGGCCATTCGAGTCCGTTCGGCAAGGTGTGGGATGGGTGAAGCGCGGTGGTGAAAATACTGATGAAAGGAAGGATGGTGAACGCCACCAACGCGATCAGGAACAAACGGCCAGTCCAAAGTTCAAGGCGCCCAACTCTCATCAATAAGTCTCCCGAGTCAGTCGTTGAATGGGCAAGATAACCACGAACACCAGGATCATCAGCATGACCGCAAGAGCCGATGCCAGACCAATCTGTTGTTCGGTAAATGCCAGGATATAAATCTGGATGCCAGGGACGGCGGTCGAGTTTCCGGGCCCGCCACCTGTGGCTACGTAAACGATATCAAAAGCGGCCAGGGCATTGATCACGGTGACGGTGAGGCACACCCCAATTTCCTGCCTGAGGAGTGGCACCGTGACGTGGATAAACTCATCAAACCAACTGGCGCCATCAATTCTGGCAGCTTCATAGAGGGCTGGGTCAATTTTGGAGATACCGGTCAAAAGCAAGACGGTGCAAAAACCCAGCAACACCCAGACCCCGATGATGCCAACCGCGGGAAGCGCCCAATCGAAATCACCTAGCCAGGCGCGGGTGATAGCCCCTAAGCCGATCGAGCGCAGAATTTGATTGACCAGTCCCGGCAAGGATAATAACCATCCCCAAATAATGCCCGCGGCGACCAGCGGGATGACCTGGGGCAAGAACACCACCGTACGCACCAGGTCTCCGAACCGTCCTGGTGCAATACGGTGAATAAGGCTCGCAATCACCAGGCCAAGCCCCACCGGAAACAGGCTAAACCAGAGGACAAGTCGAAAGGCGTTGAAAATCGTGCCTATAAGATCCGGAACCTTAAACACGGTAATATAGTTTCTCATCCCCACCCAGGTCATGGGGCCAATGCCATCCCATTTGAAAAACGAGTAGTAGACACTCAGAATGAGGGGGATGAGCACAAAGGCTGCGTACATGATCAACGCAGGCAGGGTGAACAACCAGCCAATTATGGAGGCTCGGCGGGGCCTCCGCCGTGGGAGGCTCCGCCGAGAGATTGCTGTTGCTATCGAGATGGTGCTGTTGCTTATGGTCATTGTTGGGTCAACAGTGTGAGGGTTGAACGATTTCAGCCCGTAGATTACTGCTCCGCCAGTTCGCGCTCATACTCCGCCTGAACGGCCTTCAAGAGACCAGCGGCATCCTGCTTGCCGGCCACCATCTTCTGAAGTTCGGGCGTCCAGCCCTGCGCAAAGATGGAACTGGTGGCGTTGGCAATAAAGTCCATGGCAGTGCCAGCCTTGCCGATGATCGCCCCCGCGGCTAGAGTTTGATTCGTGATAGAGCCCTCAGGCACAGGAGGCAGCGGGAGATCAGCCGGACCGCCGGGGTTCGAGCCACCGTACTGGACGTTGATCGCGCGGGCTTTCTCATTGGTAGCGACCCAGTTGAGGAAGAAGGCAGCGCAATCAGGATTCTTGGCCTTGGCCGCAATGCCATAGGTGAGCGGCGCCGACATCGCAGCGGGAGGTTTGCCCTCTTCCGCCGGCGGCATCAGGAAGAAACCGACATTACCGGGCATGTCTTTGTCATAGCGCCAGTTCTCCCAGTCGCCGTTGAAGAGGAAGACGCCCTCGCCCTTGGTGAAGCGCACATTGGCATCGGTGTACTCGATGGCATTGATGTCGGGCGGGAAGTAACCATTCTTGATCCATTGTTCAAGGTGCTGGGCTGCAATCAAATTGGAGGGTGTATCAATTGTAGCACCAGGTTTCTGGAAGATCCAATCGTTAATGGGCTCAACCGGCCCCACCGAAGCCATCAGAGCCTGCAATGGGAAGGCCAACCCCATGCCGCTCTTCGCGCTACCCCAGGCCATAATGGGGAGAAGCCCCGCCGCCTTGGCCTTGGCCAGGTAATCTTCGAACTCCGCCAAGGTCTTGGGAGGCTCGGTCATGCCAATCTGGGCAGCCAGAGTCTTATTGTAGAAAATGCCGGTGAGGCTGTAGTTGAGTCCCATGGCGTATAGCGTACCGGAGCCACGCGTCCCATCGGGGGCAACCCGGTTTTGGTTGAGTTGAGGTACCGGCCACTTATCCCACCCAAACGCGGCGGCGTAACCATCCAGGTCCTTGAGCAAGCCCTGCTTCGCGAAGGAGACCATGGTTGGCAAGCGGATCAAATCGGGAGGATTATCGCCCGAGAGCAGGCGCGGTGTGGAGTTGATGAGATTGGTGAATTGATCCTGCTTGATATCCCAGGTGACATTGGGGTACTGCTTAGAAAATTCCTCGGCAAGTTTGAAGGGGAGATCAAAGCCTGTTTCAAAGTAAGCGTTGAGCGTGACGGGCTCCGTCCCACAGTTCGGAACCGAGGGCGCTGGGGGCTCCGTGGGAGCCGTGGTGGGTGCTGCCTCGCTTGTCTCCGCTACCGGCGCTTGGGTTTCTGCCGGCGGCTGGGTCGCAGTGGGGGCAGCGGTTGTGGCAGGTGCACCACACGCGGCCAGCAGCAGGGAGAACAAAACCAGCAGCCCTAAAAGGGAAAATCAACGACGCTTCGTACTCATTGTTTCTTCTCCTTCCTTTTGTAGGATTAAGGGTTGGGGGATAGGGAAATTCGGCTAGACGTCAGTGAGGTCCTCCTAGAATTGATTGTGGTATTGAAATTCATATCATGAAAGCAGTTTCAGTACCATTATACGGCGTTTTATGCGAATGTCAATATGAAACCATTTGGAAACTGAGTTAAGAACTTATCGCACCTCTTCTCACCCGACATCGTCCCGTTTTCTGCGCATCCTTTTGCCAGGTCTCAAATTGGACTTGACGCAACGTCATGATTCGATTATCCTCTAATCCATTAGACCATGATCTAATAATGAGGTTCGATGACCACCCTACTCTGGGAAAGCGGTAGCGCTTACGATTTCTTCATCGCCTTGTATGTGTTGCACCACCCCGGCGATTTTGGCCTGCGCCCCACCTGGGCCGCCGGGATGCGCTCGCGTCTGCCCGCCGCCCAGCGCGCCGACCTGGAACGCGCTCAGGTTTTCCTTGGCGTGCCCCTACCCTGGCTGCACGCTCTGCCGCCGGAAGCCAAAGAGGCCCCCGGCGCCCTCGATGCCCTGGCTGCCCTGCCCCCAGCCACCCGCTTGCCCGCCTTGCTCACCCACCCCCAGTGGCCGCCCGAAGCGCGCCAGGTACTGGATGACCTGGCCCAGCGCGGCCAGACCACCCCGACGGGATGGGAGATCCTGCGCCAGGCCTACGAAGACGTGTGGCATCCGCGCCACCCCCAGGTTTTTACCCTGCTGGCCGAAGCCCTCAGCGCCGGCGAGGCGTTTGGCACCGCTCTGCTGGATGCCCTGCGTGCCTTCTACCAAGCCTTCTTCCACGAAGAGGAAACTCATCTGCGCCCCTGGGTGGCCCGCGGACTGTCCAACGCGCAGGCCCTGGCCACTCGCACCGACCTGCCCACCCTGCTTGAAACCCTCTCCGGCGGCGTGCGCTTTGAGGTGCTCGAGGAAGCCCCCGAGATTGTCCTGGTGCCCTCGTATTGGAGCACCCCGCTGGTCTTCTACGGCCAGGTCACCCCAACGCGCTGGCTGATGGTCTTCGGTTGTCGTCCACCCTCGCAGGCACTGGCCAGCGGCGAGAACCTGCCTCCAGCCCTGCTCCACCGCCTCAAAGCCCTCGCCGATCCCACCCGCCTACGCATCCTGCACTACTTGGCACAAGGGCCGCAAACCCCCAGCTCTCTGGCACGTCAGTTACGCCTACGCCCACCGACCGTGGTGCATCACCTGCAAGCCCTACGCCTAGCCGGCCTGGTGCACATCACCATCACTCGTGCGGGTGAACGGCGCTACGCCCTGCGCCGCGAAGCCATCACCGCCGCTTTCGCCGACCTCGAATCCTTCCTGCATCCCGATTCTCATCCCTCATCCTCGGAGTAACCCTGATGCCTACGTTTTTCTCCCGTTTTTCGACCGTATTACGCTTGTACGCCGATCGCCTGAAAGTGTTCTCCCTGAACGCCCGCCTCTACCTGCTCAGCGTGGTGATCAGCGGCGCGGCGATGGGCGTCTTTCGCTTACTCTTCAACTTCTACGTCCTCGCGCTGGGCTACGATGAAGCCCTGCTGGGCACGCTGATCGCCCTCAGCAGTCTGAGCGCTCTGCTCTCCGCCCTACCCATGGGTTACCTGGTAGACCGACTGGGGCATAAACCGGCGCTTCTACTGGGGAGCGGCTTGAGCGGGCTGGCGGTGGTGGCAATGGTGCTCTTCCCCTCGGTGGGCGTTTTTGTCAGCATGAACCTGCTCTTGGGGCTGGCACAGAGTTTGAGCGGCGTAACCATGGGACCCTTCCTGATGGAAAACAGCGGCGAAAAGGAACGCACCTACCTCTTTTCCTTCACCTCGGGTTTGCAGACGGTCTCCGGGTTTATCGGCAATTGGGTCGGTGGTTACCTGCCCACCTGGCTAGGCGCGTGGCGCGGTTTTGCCCCCACCAGTGCTACTGCCTATGCCCTGGCCCTCGGCGCCATCGTCGCCGCGGCAGCGTTGGGCTTACTACCCCTGCTCTTCCTGCGCCCCCTGCACCTGGCCCGCGCCGAACGTTCCCTGTTTGCCCCCTTGACCTACCTAGGACAGCAATTCAACACCATCGGCAAGTTAATTTTGCCCACCTTCCTCACCTCAATCGGCGCCGGGCTGATCATGCCCTTCATGAACGTCTTCTACCGCCAGGTGCACCATCAACCTGACCCGGTGATCGGTACGCTCTTCGCCTGGGGATCGCTGGCCATGGGGGTGGGTTTGCTCATCGCCCCACCCCTGGCCGACCGCTGGGGCAAGGTGCAACTGGTCGTGATCACCCAGGCGCTCTCGATCCCCTTCCTCGCCATGATGGGCTTTGCTCCCTGGTTCCCGCTTAGCGCTGCTGCCTACTACATTCGCCTGACCTTGATGAACATGGGCCTGCCGGTGTATCAGGCGTTTGTGATGGAGCGGGTAGAGCCCGGCGCCCGCGGCACAGTGGCCAGCCTGGTTAGCATGGCCAATAACTTCGGCTGGGCCTTCAGCCCTACCGTGAGCGGCTGGCTCCAAGTGCGCTACGGTTTTGGGCCAGCCTTCCTCGGCACGCTAGTGCTCTACGCGCTGGCCGTGTTCTGCTACTGGTATTACTTCTGGCGGCCTCAGCCCAGTTTGGTGGCACTGCCCGCCACCTCTGCAACTTTTCAACGTCCGGCGCATCTGAATAAGTGATATCAATCACAAATTGAACATGGAGGATGATACGACGCATGGAAATGATCATTGATTTTCCGGGTGGGGCGCGGGTGGACGCCCACTTTGGCCCCTACACCGTCAAGACCGACCAGCCCCCCATGGGCGGCGGCGAGGGTTCTGCCCCAACCCCGTTTGCCGTTTTTCTGGCTTCGATCGGCACCTGCGCCGGGATTTACGTCCTGGGCTTCTGCCGCCAGCGCGGCCTGCCGACCGATGGCATTCGCATCATCCAGCGCATGCGCAGCAACCCGCAGACCGGCATGGTGGACGAGATTGACCTGGAGATCCAGGTACCGCCAACGTTCCCGCAGAAATATTATGACGCCCTGGTGCGTTCCGCCGAGCAGTGCGCGGTGAAAAAGCACCTGGAACGCCCGCCGCGCTTCAACGTACACACCGAGGTGGTCGGTCAGCCCGCCTGATCCTCAGCGGTCCGTCTTACCCCAGTGCCCGGCGCCCCCGCCGTGATTTTCCCCTCCCACGGCGCGTTTTGGGTTAGAATCGTCCCCGTCGGACGAGATCTCCTAATTAGCGTCAAGTGAGGTGTGAAGATGCGTAAAACACTCGTGGTTTTGTTGCTGATCATGATGATGGGGGCGCTGGGAGGATGCAAAGCCAAAGTAGAAGAAGGTCGTCTGATCGTTCCGGTCCGGCTGGATGAAGCCGCCCTGCGCCAATTGGTGGATCTGGCGGTCAAGGCCTATACCGCCCAGCAGGGCAGCAACCCCCTGACCGTGACGGTGGACACGCTTACGTTTCTGCCACCGGATGGACTGGCGGTGACCATGCATGCTCAAGCTGAGAACCTTCCCACCGTGAGTGGCCAGGCCGAGATGCGCTTTGCCGTGCAAGACGGCCTGCCCCAGGTCACCCTTACCCGCCTGGAGATCCCCGGCGTGACGGTGAGCGAAGATCAGTTGCAAACCCTGAACCGCCTGCTGAGCACCCAGTTGCAGGAACAGATGCGCCGTGTCGGTGACCGCGTGAGCCTGCGCGAAATCGCCGTGGAATCGGACGCCCTGGTGCTCCAGGTCGAGGTGCAATTGACGCGCTAATTCGTTCCGCTACCCCGCCAGCGCATTATGATAAAATCAGGGGTGATGAGCGTTCTCGCCCCTGATTTGCTTTCCCTCGTCCTCACCCTGCGCCCAACTCCGCAAGCCATCCAGTCTCAGAGCCCCCTACCGCGCTGGTGGGGGCGCGCTGCACATGCCTTCTTCTTGCGGGTTATCGGCGCCGCCGACCCCGACCTGGCCCAGCGCCTCCACGATGAGGAAGGTGTGCGCCCCTTCACCGCCTCAAGCCTGCTGGGCAGTTTTCCCCATGGGCGCCTTGATCCCGAACACCGCTATACCTTGCGTTTTACCGCGCTCACCGCCGAGGTCGCGACAGTCCTGCTCCGGGCAACGCGTGAGGGCATGTTGAGGCCGGGGGAAATTGTCTCCTTGGACAGCATGTCCTTTGAGGTGGTTGCGGTGGCCACAGATGAAAGCGAGCATCCCTGGGCGGCGGCAACGTCCTTCGCCGAATTGGGCGCCCAGCACCTCTTGCCCCACCACCGCCCACCGCGCCGCCTGACCCTGCAACTCACCAGCCCGACCGCTTTCCATTCCGGTGAACGTACACAACCCTTGCCCCTGCCCGATTTAGTCTTCGGCAACCTGCTGGAGCGCTGGAACCGTTTTGCCCCGGTCGCCTTACCCGAGGCGGCACGCCAGTATGCCGCGGAGTGCCTGGCCATTTCGCGCTTCAACCTGCGCAGTCAGGCCGTGCCGCTTAAGGAAGGGGGAATGCGCATTGGTACGGTGGGCGACATCACCTACACCACCCTTAATTACGACCGTTACTGGATGGGCGTGATGAGCGCCTTAGCCGCGCTGGCGCAATTCTCGGGCCTGGGTGTAGCCGTCTCAATGGGGATGGGGCAGTGTCGCCTGCGCGCCGCCGAGGCCACAGCAAACCCGGACGAGAATGATACCCCGCCGT
>NZ_JBWGPQ010000020.1:0-48461 GCF_056331585.1 Thermanaerothrix sp. | reverse complement strand
AGCTCAAGAAACCAAGGCTTGACCGATCAGAAGGGCTGTTTTATAATTCAACCGTTGAATATTAGCAGGTGATTATGCCGCTTTCTTCTGAATCAACGCGCGATTTGATTATCCTGGAGCACATTGAGCAAGATCCGGATGCAACTCAAGCCTCACTGGCTACGCGTTTAGGCGTCGCGGTAGGGACGGTTAACTGGCACCTCAAACGCCTGATTGCTAAGGGGTATATCAAAGTGCGGCGTGTAGAGCGCCGCAAATTACGTTATTTGATCACGCCGGAAGGGGTGGCATTGCGCACCCGCTTGACCCTGGATTATATCCGCGATTCATTTCAACTTTACCGCCAAGTGCGTGAGCGCGCCCTAACGGTGATCGTAAAGGTGCGTGAGAGTGGCTATTGGGCGGTGCGTCTAGAGGGTGAGGGTGAGGTAGCCGAGGTGTGTCGCCTTACCTGCCTCGAACAAGGTCTGACTTTGGTAGATAATGGTCGCGCGCCGGTGATCCGGGTGCACAATTTGACCATTCAACTTGATTTTCCGAATGAGGCCGCTGATGAGTATTGATTCGTTTTGGAGGAAGCGTTTCTGCGTAACAGGGGGTGCCGGCTTTCTGGGCTCATTTGTTGTGGATAAATTGCGCCAGCGTGGGGCAACCGAAATTTTTGTCCCTCGCAAGCGTGAATATGATTTGGTGGATCCGCAAGCCATCCGACGGATGTTGGATGACGCCCGCCCGGATGTGATTATTCACCTGGCTGCCCATGTAGGGGGGATTGGTGCTAACCGCATGCATCCGGCGGAGTTCTTTTACGATAATCTGATGATGGGCGTCCAGTTGATGCACCAGGCATGGCAGCGCGGGGTGGAGAAGTTTGTCGCTATTGGAACCGTGTGTGCCTATCCCAAATATACCCCGGTGCCCTTCAAAGAAGATGACTTGTGGAATGGTTATCCAGAAGAGACCAATGCCCCTTATGGCTTAGCGAAAAAGATGTTGCTCGTGCAGGCACAGGCTTACCGTCAACAATATGGGTTCAATGCGATTTACCTGTTACCGGTCAACCTCTATGGCCCACGGGATAACTTTGACCTTGAGACTTCCCATGTCATCCCGGCCTTGATCCGCAAGTGCATTGAAGCCCAAGAGCAGGGGTTACCCGAGGTGGTGGTTTGGGGGGATGGTTCACCAACGCGTGAGTTCCTCTTTGTGGAAGATGCCGCTGAGGGCATCCTGCTGGCCACCGAAAAGTACAACGGCCCCGAGCCGGTGAATCTGGGTTCTGGAATGGAGATCAGTATTCGCGACCTGGCGGAGATGATTCGTCGCTTGACCGGTTTCGAGGGACGTCTGGTGTGGGATACCAGCCGTCCTAATGGCCAGCCGCGGCGAGCCTTGGATATCAGCCGGGCGGAAAAATACTTTGGTTTCAAAGCTCAAACGCCTTTTGAGGAAGGGTTGCGACGAACCATCGAGTGGTATCGTCAGAATCGTGAACGTGTGCGCGGCGTTGTTGCCAGCGCCTGAGACGGGTTGACGTATGGCCTTAAGAGAACAAACTGCGGTGACAATCATTCGCCCCTCGCGAGGGTGGGCTGCGCTTGACCTGCGTGATCTGTGGTTGTATCGTGAATTGATTTATTTCCTTACATGGCGTGATCTCAAAGTGCGCTATAAACAAACCCTGCTGGGGGCAGCCTGGGCCATTTTACAGCCCTTCTTGACCATGGTGGTTTTCACCATTTTTTTCGGAAACTTTGCTAAGGTTTCATCGGAAGGGTTTCCTTATCCGGTGTTCTCGTATGCTGCGTTGCTGCCCTGGGGGTTGTTCTCGAAGGCCCTCAACGATGCCAGTCGGTCTCTGGTGGGCAATAGTCATATGATCACCAAAATCTACTTTCCGCGCTTAATCCTTCCCCTGTCCTCGGTGTTGAGCGGGGTGGTAGATTTTGGAATTGCCTTTCTGTTCCTGTTAGGAATGATGGCGTTTTATGGCCTCTATCCTACGTGGGGGATCTTGCTGCTCCCCATACTTCTCCTCCTGGCACTGGTCACGGCGTTGGGGGTGGGGTTGTGGCTCTCTGCCCTGAATGTCTTATATCGTGATGTGGGGTATGCTTTACCGTTCCTGACCCAGTTGTGGATGTTCGTCTCCCCAATCATTTACTCCATCAATACCGTTCCAGAACGGTGGCGGTTGGTGTATGCACTTAACCCCATGACCGGCGTGGTGCAGGGATTTCGGTGGGCACTCTTGGGTAGTCAAACCGATCAATTAGGGCTGATTCTGGCGATCTCGAGCGCCACGGCCATTGTGATGTTGATCAGCGGTTTGTTCTATTTTCGGCGGATGGAACGCCTTTTTGCTGACCGCGTTTGATGAATCGGCGGGAAGAGGATGTATGAGTCGTTACGCCATTCAAGTTCGAGACCTGGGTAAGCAATATCGCATTGGCACAATAGTTACCCGTTATCCTACCCTGCGCGAAGCGTTGGCGGATCGGGTACAGGCGCTCTTTCACCGCAATCATCGGGCTGATGAAACCATTTGGGCGTTGCGGCATGTGTCCTTTGAGGTTGAACATGGCAAGGTGTTGGGGGTAATCGGGCGTAACGGCGCAGGAAAGAGTACTCTGCTCAAGATTTTATCCCGGGTTACCGAGCCTACTGAAGGTGAAGCCGAGATCCGTGGGCGCGTGGGATCGTTATTAGAGGTCGGCACAGGCTTTCACCCCGAGTTGACCGGACGGGAGAACATCTATCTCAACGGTGCCATTCTGGGCATGAAGCGGTCTGAAATTGACCGTAAATTTGACGAGATTGTGGCCTTTGCCGAGGTGGAGCCCTTCATTGATACCCCGGTCAAACGCTATTCAAGCGGCATGTACCTACGCTTGGCATTTGCGGTGGCGGCTCACCTGGAGCCCGAAATCCTGGTGGTAGATGAGGTGCTGGCGGTGGGCGATGCGGAATTTCAGCGCAAATGCCTGGGTAAGATGGGAGAGGTAGCGCGCGAGGGGCGCACGGTGCTCTTTGTGAGCCACAACATGTCGGCCATCTTGCGCCTCACTGAGGAAACCTTGGTGCTGGATAAAGGGCGTCTGGTCATGCGAGCTCTGACTCCCGAGGCGGTGGACTATTATCTCTCGCAGGGTTTCTCACAGACCGGGGAGCGGGTATGGCATGCGGAAGAGGTACCGGCATCGGCGGCGCCGTTTCGCCCAATTGCCTTACGCATACGCAATGCGCAGGGTCAAGTGGTGGATACCGTGCGTTCGGTAGAGCCCAGCGTGATCGAGATTGAATATGAACTCAGTGCGCCGATTGCCGCCCTGCGGGTGGGTTTTTACCTGATGAGCACACGCGGTGAGTATGTGTTTACGTCCTTTGATACCGATGACCCGGAGCGGTTCGAACGCTTCTCGGTTCGCCCGGCAGGGCGCTATATTAGTCGGTGTTTATTACCCGCAAATCTCCTCAACGAAGGGCGCTTTGTAGTGGGCGTCAATGCCAGCGCCTATCGGGTGCGACGTTATTTTCAAGATGAACAGGCGTTGACCTTTACGGTGGATGCCACCGGTGCACCAGGCACCCAATGGCCTGAGCCGCGTCTGGGGGCGGTGCGTCCCCGTCTGGAATGGCAGGTTGAGGTTGTTTGAGATGAAAACCAATGGCAAAGAATTACTAAAAGAGGTATTGGGCAGTCTGCCATTTGCGGCAGAATTGTACTGGATGGTGCGGCAGGGCGGCAACAAACCGATTCAAAGTCGCTTTGTGTTGCGCAACTTACAAAGCGCTCTGCCCCAAATCGTTGCCCAGGCGCAAACTCTACGAGCCAAAGCCTCTCCAGGGCGCGAGGTGTTTATTTTCGCCACCCTCCATTATTGGGTTGAACATGCTACCTTATTAGCGGTTTCGTTGGCAGCCCAGGGACATCGGGTGACCCTGGCGTTCTTGCCTTATGGCGACTGGTATACGCCGATCAACCGCTTTGATCTGCGCCGCCAAAATGCCTATGCGCGCAAAGTGCTCTCAGTGGCTGAGGGGCTGATTAACACCGTTTCTTTTGTCACCTTGCGGGCGCCCTACACCCATCTGGCGCACGAACTCGAAGAAGCGGTGCGGCAGGTGTCGGTTTTTGACACACAGTACACCTTGCAAGTCGAAGATATTGATCCTCAGAGCGATCTTTATCGTTTGCGCTACTTGCGTAATAAGGATGTGGCTCAGGCGGCGCTGACCTGGCTCAAACAGCATCGTCCTGATGTGGCCATTATTCCAAATGGCACCATCCAGGAATTAGGAGTCGTTTATCGCGTAGCGCGTTACCTGAAGATTCCGACGGTAACCTATGAATTTGGTGATCAACGTCAACGCATCTGGTTGGCGCAGAATGCCGAGGTCATGCGCCAGGAAACAGATGCTCTGTGGCAAGCACGCAAGGATATCCCCCTAACCGAGGATGAACTGGAGCGGATGCGTGCGCTATTAATGGCACGACGACGTGCCACGCGGTGGGAAAACTTTGCCCGCTTATGGCAAGGGGTGCCGGCGCAAGGGGGTGCGCAGGCGCGTGCTGCATTGGGGTTGGATGAGCGTCCGGTGGTGCTGTTGGCAACCAATGTGTTGGGTGATAGCCTGACCTTAGGGCGCCAGGTGTTTAGTAAAACGATGACCGAGTGGATCAGCCGCACCGTGCAGTATTTTATGGGACGCCCGGATGTACAGTTGGTCATTCGGGTGCACCCCGGTGAGGTATTGACCCGCGGTCAGTCTATGGTGGATATTCTCCACCATGTTTTGCCGCGCTTGCCGGAGCATATTCGTTTGATCCGCCCCAAAGATCCAATCAACACGTATGATTTGGTTGAAGTGGCGGATTTAGGGTTGGTGTACACTACCACGGTTGGGTTGGAGATGGCCATGCATGGCCTGCCGGTCATTGTGGCTGGACAAACCCACTATCGTCAACGCGGCTTCACGTATGATCCCGATTCCTGGGTCAGTTACTTCAAGTTGCTGGGGCAAATTCTCGAGAATCCGGCGGCCTATCGCCTGAGCCGCGAGCAGATTCAGCGTGCCTGGCAATACGCCTATCGCTTCTTCTTCGAGTATCCGCAACCATTCCCCTGGCATTTGGTGCGCATGTGGGAAGATTACCAGGCGCGACCGTTGGCTGAGGTGCTGGAAGGCGATGAACGTGATCTCTATGCCCCAACCTTTCAGTACCTGGTTGGTGAGCCCATTGAGTGGACTGTTTCACCCCAGATGGTGGCTTACAACGCGCGTGAGGGTGCCAATGCATGAGTGGACCTGGCTCGGTTAAGCAGCAGGTACAACAATTCTACGATCAAGTGGGTTGGCAGCAGGTCGCTGAAGGCGTTTATCAGAATATGCGCTACGAAGACCTACGCCCGGTCTCAGAGGAATATCGTCATCGCTGCCACCTCCGAGTCGGGCATTATCTGGCGCCACAAGGTCGCTTCTTGTTAGATGCTGGCTCTGGCCCGGTGCAGTATCCTGAATATTTGACTTATTCTCATGGATATACCTATCGGGTATGTGCTGACCTTTCGCTGGTTGCTCTTAAGGAGGCACGGGCGCGCTTGGGCTCGCATGGGCTTTATGTGGTGGCTGATGTGGCTAACTTGCCCTTCCGAAACGAGGTGTTTGAAGGAGCAGTCTCTTTACACACCTTTCATCACCTTCCACTTGAGGAGCAGGAACAGGCTTACCGTGAGCTCTACCGGGTTTTGAAACCGGGCGCGACGGGCGTTGTGGTCAACGGCTGGACGGATTCCCCTCTGATGCGTCGTTTTGAACCCCTGTTGCGATTAATGGAACGAATAACAGCCCGTTGGGGACGGTCGCCAGCCCCATCTCATGCCCAGAATAACATGAAGGCCACTGTGCCATCCCCGAGCGGAACGTTTGTGGAAAAAATGACCCCGACTTGGCTCAAAGCACGCATCGGTGCTCACATCCCTCTCGAAATCCGGGTATGGCGCAGTGTGAGTGTGAGGTTCCTGCGTGCGATGATCCACGAACGCTTGCTGGGGCGCTTTTGGCTGCGTTTAATGTTTGCCTTGGAAGAACGTTTTCCTCACTACTTTGGTGAGAACGGCCAATACCCTATGATTATCCTACGTAAACCACAATAAGGAGCGTACATGAACTGGTCGGAGAAAGTGGTTCTGGTAACCGGAGGTACCGGGTCTTTTGGCAGAAAGTTCGTCCAGGTGATGCTGGAAGAATACCATCCGGCCAAGATCATCGTATTCAGTCGGGACGAACTCAAACAGCATGAGATGCGCGTAAGCGGTTTTGATCACCCCTCTTTGCGCTATTTTATCGGCGACGTGCGCGACTTGCAACGTTTGCGGCGTGCCTTCGATGGAGTGGATATTGTTGTGCATGCCGCGGCGTTGAAGCAAGTGCCGGCATGTGAGTACAACCCCATGGAAGCGATTAAAACCAACATTCTGGGGAGCAGCAACGTCATCGAAGCGGCACTGGATGCCGGGGTAGAGCGCGTCATTGCGTTGAGCACGGACAAAGCTGTCAACCCGGTTAATCTCTACGGTGCCACCAAATTGGCCGCCGAGAAACTTTTTGTTCAGAGCAATGCCTATGCTGGTGGAAAAGCAACGCGGTTCAGTTGTGTACGTTATGGAAATGTGGTTGGAAGCCGTGGGAGCGTGGTGCCGGTTTTCCTGCGTCAGCGTGAGAGCGGGGTGCTGACGATTACCGATGAACGCATGACTCGCTTCTGGATTTCACTGGATCAGGGGGTGCGCTTTGTGATCCATTGCCTAGAGCAAATGATGGGGGGAGAAGTGTTTGTCCCCAAGATCCCCAGCATGCGCGTGCTGGATTTGGCACGGGCGATTGCGCCCGAGGCGCGATTAGAGGTCATCGGTATCCGTCCCGGGGAAAAATTGCACGAGGTTTTGATTTCCGAGGATGAAGCCCGCTCAACCGTGGAACTCGAAAACATGTATGTTGTGCAACCGGTTGAAGCATTCTGGTTTGGGCGCAAGTGGGAAGGGCGCGGCAAACCTCTTCCCGATGGATTTCGCTATGCCAGCAACACCAATGATGCTTGGCTTACGATTGAGGAACTGCGCCAAATGATCGCACCGCTCGAAGCGGAGTACTTGCAAGGGAAACTGCTATGAAACGCTGGCTGGTTACCGGCGCAAGTGGATTGCTAGGCTTAAATTTCGCGGTGCACTTTGCCTCACACCTGGAGATCATCGGTGTGGTCAACCATCATCCCTTACGTAGCCCGCCCTTTGAAGCCGTTTCGGTGGACCTTACGCGCCTAGAAGCACTGCCTGATTTGATTGAGAAATTCAAGCCTGAGGTGATCTTACATGCAGCTGCCTTGGCCAACCTGGATGTGTGTGAGCAGCAGCCCGATTTGGCTTGGCGTCTGAACACGGAGGTGCCGGCAGAATTAGCCCGTTTGTGTGCTCAAAAGGGCATCCGGTTGGTGCACATTTCAACCGATGCGGTTTTTGATGGTCAACGGGGCAATTATACCGAGGAAGATCCCCCCAATCCTCTGAGCACGTACGCGCGGAGTAAGTTAGCTGCTGAACGCTATGTGCAGGAACTTTATCCGCAGGCTTTAATCGCCAGGGTGAACTTCTACGGGTGGAGCCTGCAAGGGCGACGCAGCCTGGCAGAGTTTTTCTTTTATAATTTGAGTCAGGGACATCGGGTCAACGGGTTTATGGATGTGATCTTCTGTCCTCTGGAAGTGACCCAATTGAGCGAGATTCTTGTGGCTTTGGTGGAGCATGAATGCCAGGGGCTCTATCATGTCGTTAGTCGCGAGTGTTTGAGTAAATACGCCTTTGGATGTGCTTTGGCGGAACGCTTTGGCTTGGATGCAGGGTTGATTACACCAATTTCGGTCCAGCAAGGGCAGTTGCGAGCTCCACGTGCTCCGAACCTGACGTTATCAACGGCAAAACTACAGGCCGTTTTAGGCGAAGTACCAGGGCAAAAGGAAGGTTTAGACCGGTTCTATCATCACTATCGGGGGGGACGTGCCGCCTACCTGCGCGCTTTAGCCCTCGAGGTTGAAAACCCACGAGTCTGAAGTCTAACCGAGGAGGATCGCTATGGATATTCAGATTGGTCAGCGCTGGATTGGGGAGAATCACCCCACCTATTTTGTGGCGGATATCGCCGCTAACCATGATGGCAGCCTGGAACGAGCGAAAGACCTGATCCGTTTGGCCAAAGAAGCAGGCGCCGATGCAGCCAAATTCCAAAATTTTCATGCGCCTAAAATCGTCTCAGATTATGGTTTTCGCGCTTTAGGATCGCAACGTTCTCATCAAGCCAAATGGAAGAAATCGGTTTTTGAGGTGTATCAGGATGCCTCCATCCCCCTGGAATGGACCTATGAGTTAAAAGCGGTGTGCGACGAGGTGGGGATTGATTATTTTTCAGCACCTTACGATTTTGAGTCCATTGATTTTTTAGAGCCTTTCATGCCGGCTTACAAGATCGGTTCCGGGGAAATTGATTGGCTAGAAGCCTTGGAGCGCATCGCAAAGAAAGGAAAGCCGGTGTTGTTGGCTACCGGTGCAGCCAATATTGGTGAGGTGCAACGAGCTGTCCATACGATTCTCAAACATAACTCGCAATTGGTGCTGATGCAGTGTAACACCAATTACACCGGTAGTCGTGAGAATTTCAAATATGTTAACCTGAATGTCCTCAAGACCTATCGGGTGATGTTCCCGGATGTGGTCTTGGGTCTATCAGATCATACCCCTGGGCATGCTGCCGTTTTGGGTGCGGTGGCGTTAGGTGCACGGGTTATCGAGAAGCACTTTACCGATGATAATACCCGTGAAGGCCCTGATCACCCCTTCTCGCTCACCCCGGCGGCATGGCGCGAAATGGTCGAACGAACCCGGGAACTAGAGTGGGCATTGGGTTCGGCCGACAAGGTCGTCACCGAAAACGAGCAAGAAACGGTGATTTTGCAGCGCCGTTGCTTGCGTGCTGCCCGTGATATCAAAGCGGGTGAAGTCCTGACGCGGGAGATGATTGACGTCCTGCGCCCGGCGACACCCGGTGCCATCTTGCCACCCGATATCGAACGGGTCATCGGCACCCGCGCATTAGTGGATATTCCTTACGGCAAAGAACTACGCTGGACGGATTTGGGAAGTTAGGTGGCCCGTGTTCTTTACTTCAGCCGCGACTATACGCCGCACGACCATCGTTTTCTCTCCGCGCTGGCAGCAACACCCCACCAGATCTACTACCTGCGCTTGGAGCGTGGGGCGCGGCAGTTGGAAGACCGTCCCTTGCCCGTAGGGGTAACCTATGTGCCTTGGGCGGGTGGGGTGAAACCCTTTACCTGGGCGGCTGTGCCAGCTCTGCTGCGGGATTTTCAGCGAGTGATAAATGAGATTAAGCCCGATTTGATCCACGCTGGGCCAGTGCAAACCGCTGCGTTCCTGGCGGCATTGAGCGGTTTCCATCCGTTGGTGGTCATGTCCTGGGGTTCAGATTTGCTCCGTGATGCCTATCGCAACCGCTGGTGGCGTTGGATTACCGCGTTGACCCTGCGTCGGGCAACGATATTGGTCGGCGACTGCCGCGCGGTGCAGAATGTGGCGATGTCCTTTGGAATGGCGGCGGAACGAATTGTGCTTTTCCCCTGGGGAGTGGATTTGCGCCACTTCAGCCCCGGCGAGGATAGCGGTATGCGTGCGCGCCGCGGTTGGCAGGATAACTTTGTCCTACTCTCACTCCGTTCGTGGGAGCCCATTTATGGTGTGGATGTGGTGGTGCGGGCATTTGCTGAGGTCGCACGCAATCTACCCGAAATCCGCCTTTTCCTCCTTGGCAGTGGTTCCCAGGCCCCACTGATCCAAAGATTATTGTATGAAAATGATCTATTGGATCGGGTATATCTAGGCGGCCAGGTGGGGTATGAGCGGTTGCCCTCTTTTTATCGCGCTGCAGACCTCTATCTCAGCGCTTCACATAGCGATGGATCTTCAGTGTCGTTGATGGAAGCCCTGGCTTGTGGCTTACCGGCGGTGGTCTCGGACATCCCTGGCAACCGCGAATGGGTAGTGCCGGGGGTACATGGGTGGTTGTTTCCGGATGGCGATGCGCATGCGCTGGCGGAGCGCATTCGGGAAGCATATAATCGGCGCGATGTATTGATGGAAATGCGGCGCCAAGCGCGTTTTCTAGCTGAAGAACGGGCAGACTGGGAGAAGAATTTTGCGCGGTTACTGCAAGCCTATGACCTGGCCTGGCAGATTGCCGCAAGGTGAGAAAGGATGCTGGGTTCCAACCGTAACATTGTCGCTATTCTTCAAGCGCGGATGAGTTCCAGCCGTTTGCCCGGCAAGGTGTTGCTCGATCTGGCTGGGCGTCCTGTTCTGGCTTGGAGTGTTGAGCGTGCTCGCCGTTCGCGCTACGTTGACCGCGTGATTGTGGCGACGACAACCGAAGCCGCAGATGATCCAATTGTGGCATTTTGTCAGGCGCGCGGTTACCCCTGGTGGCGCGGTCATCCTTATGATGTGCTAGATCGCTTCTATCAGGCAGCGCGCCATTTTCAGGCTGATATAATTGTGCGGCTCACGGCGGATTGCCCATTGATTGACCCGGAATTAATTGATGCGACGGTGGAAGCTTTGCTTCACCGGGGTGCTGATTTCGCTGCTAACCGCTTGCCCCCTCCCTGGCGGCGTACGTATCCAATTGGTTTGGACGTTGAGGTATGCACGTTTAATGCCTTAGAACGGGCCTGGCGCGAAGCCACGGCACCGCATCAACGCGAGCACGTCATGCCCTACCTTTATGAAGTGGAAGGGCGGTTCAGCACAGTGATCCTCAATGCCGAAGCGGATTATGGGCAGGTACGATGGACGGTAGATACACCACAAGACTTGGAGGTTGTGCGTAAATTGGTTACCTTGTTGGGAGAACGGGACGACTTTAACTGGCGCGAAGCCTTAGCCCTATGGCAGACTCACCCTGAACTGGCAGCGCTCAATGCCCAGATTCGTCATCACACCTATACCGATGTGGATGAGCGTTTTGGGGGTGGAGATATCCCCGAATTGGGAGTCTCAGCGTGACCTTGCTTACCCTCTTTACCACCCCAAAGCCATTTACCGATCCTCACATTGCGCGAATTCAACGCAATGCCCTGCGCTCGTGGCGGGCGCTCGGAACCGAAGTTGAAATTTTTCTAATTGGGGATGAGGCGGGCGTGGCCGAGGTGGCCCGTGAGTTGGGTATCCGACATATCTCTGAAGTGGCGCGCAACGCTTACGGGACACCGTTGATACCGGCGCTCTTTGAGCAAGCGCGTCGAAACAGCACCAGCCCTCTGTTGGCATACATCAACGCGGATATTATACTAACCCCTAGTTTTGTTGAGGGGGCGCAACTTGTATCTCAGAAAATGCCGCGGTTCCTTATGGTGGGACAGCGCTGGGATTTAGACGTGCAAGAAGACCTGTTGTTTGGTCTGGGTTGGGAAGCAGAATTGCGCCAGCGCGTACAAGAACGCGGGCGGCGGCATCCCCCGCGGGGAAGCGATTATTTCATCTTCCCACGCGATTGTTTTCGCAATTTGCCCCCGTTGGCAGTTGGTCGGGCGGGATGGGACAACTGGATGATTTACTATGCCCGTCGCCAGGGTTGGCCGGTGGTGGATGCTTCATCGTTCATTTTTATCGTACATCAAAACCATGACTATCGTCATTTACCGGGGGGACAACCTCACTATCGCCTTCCTGAGACAGACGAGAATGTTCGTCTAGGGGGTGGGCGACGCACGATCTTCAACCTCATTGATGCCACCCATGTGCTCACGGTTGATGGCTTGCGGCGCGCCCCGCTTTCGTGGCTAAAGTTCTGGCGCGAGGTGGAAATTTTCCCGCTTATCTACTTACGGTCACGCGTATTGGGGTGGCTGGCTTTTGCGCTCTTTCATCCCCGCAAGGCTTATTATGAGGCTTATGCCTGGCTGGCGGCGGTGACACATCCTTGGCGTAAACGTGCGCCGAAGAACGGATGACTTAGCGCTGAGGGGTGAGGGTAACCGGAACAGTCGGTGTGACTGTCGGCAAGAGCATTGGGTTGATGGCATAAATGCGCAAGCGGCGAAAACTGACGGAGAGGGCAGAATCACCTGCAGCACGGGCAAAAACGCCAATCCGCCCGCTGGCAAACACCGGATCACGTAGGTTGATTTCTTCGAATCCGTTAACAAACAGGCGGAGGTGTTCCTGATACAACCAAGCAGCCAAACGTGTCTCAACCAAGGGGTTGACCTGAATCTCGCCCAGTTCGATCCAATCACTTAGGGGTAGGTTGCGCCCACTTTGCAAGCGTTCTAGGCGCATTTGTCCCTGGCAAGTGATCACCCAGCGATACGCGTTGAATTCATCGGCAGCGCGAAGTAAGAGGCCAAACGTATCCTGCCCCTGACATAAGTTGGGCTGTAGACTTAATTCGAGATAGGCATTACCGATTTCGGGAGCGTTTCGCAAACTGGTCAGATACCCTTTAGCAGCATTGACGGCCAGGGTCAGTTGGTGTTGTTCATGGGCGGCACTGCCAGTGGCATTACGATAGGTTTGCCAGGCACCGGGGGATTCAAAATCATCGCTCAGCACCAGATCGCCTAACGCCAGAGCAGGTGTTGGGGTTGGAGAGATGACGCGGGTAGGTATTGGCGTGAAAGTTGCGGTTGGAGGAAACCACACTGGTGAGGGGCTCGGTGTGGTTGTGGGGGGTAAGGATGTCGGCGTTTCGGGGAGGGTGACTGAGGGGGGGCTACACCCGGCGCCAACCACAAGCAACAACGTTACGATGAAGAGGGAGCGCGCCCATGATGTCATGGGGTTACTTCGACCACCTGACTGCGTTCAGGGCCAACCGAAACCCGCCGCACTGGCACGCTGCACAGTTCTTCGATGCGGCGCACATAAGCGCGGGCAGCTGCAGGCAGGTCATCCCATCGGCGCACGGTGGTGACATCTTCCATCCAGCCCGGCAGTTCTTCATAAACTGGCTCAAAGGGTTCAAGATGGGCGGGACCCAACGGTAAGTCCTGAAGGGTTTGACCATTATAGCGATAGGCAATACACAGACGCAGTGTGGGGAGTCCGCTTAGGATATCCATTTTGGTGATCATGAGTTCGGTAACCCCATTGACGCGCACGGCGTAACGCAACAGGACGCCGTCTAACCATCCTACCCGGCGCGGGCGTCCGGTGGTGGTGCCGAATTCATCCCAGGGATTCTTGCCCGTCCCACGCAAGCGCTCGGCGGTCTTGCCGAAGACCTCGGTTGGGAAGGGGCCGGCGCCAACGCGGGTTTGGAAGGCTTTGGTGACGCCGATCACCGCACGCACCGGGACGATGCCCAATCCTAAGCCCAGGAGAGCACCGGCAGCCGTAGGGGTCGAACTGGTTACATACGGGTAAGTACCTAGATCGAGATCCAACAGCGTGCCCTGCGCCCCTTCCGCCAACACCTGTTTGCCCAGGCGTAAGGCTTGGTGGAGTTCCATCCCTACATCCGCAATGTAGGGCTGTAACTGGGTGGCATAATGGGTATATTCACGCACTACGGCTTGAACATCCAAGGGATCAGCCTCGTAAATGCGCATGAGCCAAGTGTTGATCGTGGCCACATGATGCTCGAGTTTCTCGCGAAACGTGTCCAGATCTAACAAGTCCTCCATCCGTAAGCCATGGCGGGCGGCTTTATCGGTGTAAGCAGGGCCAATACCCCGCCCGGTGGTGCCAATTTGTCCGCTTCCCCGCGCTTGTTCTTGGGCTTGATCTAGGGCCCGATGGGCAGGTGTGATCAAGTGGGCGGCAAAAGAGATGCGCAATCGTTCAGGGGTGATGCTGACGCCAGCGGCTTTGAGGTTTTCTATCTCCTGAACCAGAGTGGCCGGGTTGATAACCATACCGTTTCCCAGGATTCCAATCGTATGAGGGTGAATAATTCCAGAAGGGATCAGGTGAAGGCGAAAAGTGTGCCCTCCCACATTGACCGTGTGCCCGGCGTTGTCGCCTCCGTTGTAGCGTGCAACCAGGTCAGCCTGAGCAGCTAGTAGATCCACAATACGGCCTTTACCTTCGTCCCCCCATTGGGTTCCGATGACGATATCCAGTGGCATACCTCAGCCTCCTCGGTACGAAAAGACCCTACCCTCGCAAATGACTTTTAACCAATTATACCTGCAGCCCGGGCTTGACGCATTCCCTGCTTTTCTTAAGATTTGCGTGCTATAATGAAAACATGATATCTGCAGGCTTGTGGTTATGCCATGGCGGAGAGCGTTTTAGTATTAAATGCGAATTTTGAGCCGATTAACGTGTGCAATTTGCAGCGGGCGATTGGTCTCATCCTAACCAACCGGGCCACACTGGTGCTGAATGGTCGCGGTGAAATCCACACGGTCAATCGTGTCTTTCCGCGTCCCTCGATTATTCGCTTGCAGCATATGGTTCATCGCCCGCGTCCTAAGGTCAAACTGACCCGGCGCGAAATCTTTCGGCGTGATAACTATACCTGTCAATACTGTGGTCGGCATACCAATGAGTTAACTGTGGATCATGTGATCCCACGTCATTTAGGCGGGCAGCACACCTGGACTAATGTGGTTACGGCTTGTGCGGCTTGTAATCACCGTAAAGGGGGGCGAACTTTGGCTGAGGCAGGGATGAGACTTTTACGCCAACCGACGGAGCCACCCAATACGGCGCTTTATATCTTTGGCCGCCACCTCAACGAGTATGCTGAGTGGGCGCCGTTCCTGTCGGGGTGGTGATTTTTGTTGCTCTACACCACAATCTGGAGTAAGTCGTGGGCCAGATAAACGGGACCGCCAAACGCCTGTCGCGCCTGGGCGATCCAGGCTTCCGGCTGGCTCAAGGGAGGGGTGTGGATAAGATAGAGCGCACCTGCACCAGCCTGGGTGGCGATGCGTCCGGCTTGTTCGGGTGAGGTGTGTCCTGGCCCTTCGCCAGTGGCCTCGTGTAAAAGCACGTTGACCCCCTGGGCTAGGTGGATGATGTTCTCACACGGTTCGGTATCGCTAGAGTAAGCGATGCTACCGGTAGCCAGTTCGATGCGTAACCCTAGAGTGGGCAAAAAGTGCTTAACAGGCGCCGAATATACCCGCCATAGGGGGGTGTCTATGAAACGGATCTTCTCATTCTCGGGCAAGGCAATAAACTCAACCGGGTAAAACCCCGGCCATTTTTCCCATTCATAAAGGTGCATCATGCCTTGCAAACGCTCGATAGCATGGGTTGGTCCGAAAACCTTGAGTGGCTCTTTACGCCCCAACAGCCAAAGATCCATCAGGAGCAAGGGGGCACCGGAAACATGGTCAGGGTGAAAGTGAGTAATGATGAGAGCATTGATCTGATGCCAAGAGAGACCAGCGCGCGTCAGGCGGGCAATAGGATTGCCTGGTGCATCAATTAGCAGAATCTGATCCTCCTCAACGATGGCCAGATGGGTGTTTTCACGATGCTCATCAGCGATGGCATAAGCCGAACCGAGAATAACAATGCGTGCCATGGGTGCTCTCTCCCTTTTATGAAAGACGATTTTTCAGAACTGGTAAAGTACACTTATCGGAAAAGCAATTGAAGCAGAATGCGCGGGGTAATCCAGGCTTCGATGCATGCGGCAATGATCAGTAAGGGGATGACCGTTCCGATCATGACTTTAAGCCACTGTGCAAGGCTTTCCAATAAAGCGGCGCTAAAGGTCTTGCCCCTTTGAGGGGTGATCATTCCCAGGCCGATTTCCAGGGTGGCGGCGGTAGCCAGCCATAGCGCTGGAATTTCAAAGAGACCATGAGGAAGGATCGCGCCGAAGATAAAGACCCCAACGGGGAATCCATTGGCGCTTAACGCCTGGGTCAGGAAACCTAATGCACCCATCGTGGCTAACATGGGCAGGACGCCTAATACACCGAAGGAGAATACCCCCAGAATTGCGCCCAATAGCAAAGCCCGGAGATTCTGCCATAAGATAGCCATTGGCGGATAGGGGGAGCTTAGCGGCCAAAGCGTGGTCAGTTGGGCCAGGCTCTGGTTGACTTGAGATTGTCCAAGATCCAGTTGGAGAGGAAACTGGGTTGCATAATGCATGCCCAAACCGATGCCTACCGCTCCCAGGATGGCGGCAACGAGCAGAGACCACCGCATGCGGGCCAGTGTGCGAGGTATTTCGATCCGATACCAGGTGCTTAGGTGGCGTGCTTCACCTTGCAGGTGGTGTAAAAACGTGTGCCAGATCCAGGATATATCCAGGGTATCCAGTTCACGCCCTAATAGTTCTTCGCGCTGGAAGTGTGCTAATCCCACTCTGACCAACAGGATGGCGAGCACAAACAAACCCAAAACAGCCCACCACAGGATACCATTTTGATGCCCCCAGAACATAATCGCCGTTTCGCCCTGAATGAGCAGGGCCATTGGGATGACGATAAAACTAGCCAGCAAGTTAGCTGCCCGTACCGATGTGGCCTGGCTGGAGGCGACCACTGCTCCGCTAACCATCACCAAAGCGTGGAAAATGGTCAGGCAAAACACTTGAAGCACCACTTCAAAGGGCGGCAGCGTGACGCGATTTAGTGCTAATCCCAGGATATAAACCCCCATGCCCAGGAAACTGGCCAGCAATGGTAAAACCGTAGAAGAAAGTAGTTTCCCGGTGTAAAGTTGCCAGTCCTCAAGCGGCGTGCTGAGCAGGGGTTCAATGCTTCCTCGTTCCTTTTCGCCCACAAAACTTTCCAGGGCGATGACCAGCGAGATGGAAATAGGGAAGAAGCCAACCACCAGCATCAGGAAGGGCACCAGGCGTTCCCCGACTAATTCTGCTCCGTACCGGCGCACAAAATCAAGCATTTGCTGGGCAAAGAAGTTCATCAGAAAGGGGAAGAACGCGGTTAAGAAAAGGACAGGGGTCAGAATGCGCCAATCGCGGAATTGATCGCGAACCTCGCGGCGTGCAATGACCCAAATGGGGTGTAAGTCTTCATGGTGTAGCATGGGCTTCCTCCAGATCCATGCTTACAGCCCGCAGGTAGGCGTCTTCAAGGGAACGCGGCAGTTCGGAGAAATAAAGCAAGGGGGTGTTGAGTTGGGCAAACGCAGCAAGAAGATAAGGATTGCTCTGGTGCGGGTTCTCGATACGGAGATGAATCCAATCCACGCCCCGAGCGATAAGTGTGACACCGTCAGGAAGGAAAGGAAGATCACTTTCCCAAGCCTGGGCAAAACGAAGTTCAAACACGGGCGCTCCCAGCAGGTGTCGTTTTAGCGCGTCGGGGGTATCGTTGAAAAGAATGCGCCCACGGCGAATGATGGCAATGCGGTCGGCCAGCATTTCGGCTTCGATGAGATTGTGGGTGCATAGGATGATGGTATGGTTGGCGCGGCGCAATTCGCGGATCGTCTCGCGCACTATACGCGCATTTTCAGGATCCATGGCTGAGGTGGGTTCGTCCAGCAGCAATACCGGGGGTGCATGAAGTAAAGCCCGCACCAAAGCCAGTTTTTGGCGCATTCCTTTCGAGTATTCGCCGATGCGTCGGCGGGCTACGCTGGCTAATCCAAATTGTTCTAATAGGGTATGCACGCGATGGTGTGTGGCGTTCCCCTTCAAGCCATAAAGTTTGGCAAAGAAGTAGAGATACTCCTCACCAGTCATGCGAGCATAAAGGCCATGTTGTTCGGTCAGTACCCCCACATTGGCGCGCACTTTTTGGGGCTGGCGCACCACATCGTACCCGGCTACGGTGGCCCATCCGCGGGTAGGGCGTAGGACTGAGGTCAATAGGCGCACCGTGGTAGTTTTGCCAGCACCGTTGGGTCCAAGGAGCGCCAGTACCTCGCCCGCCCCAACGTGGAGGTTAAGGCCATCCACAGCAACGAAATCGCCAAAGACTTTGCTCAGATCTTCGGTCTGGATCATCCCCCTGCTCTCTTTCGTCTAGGATGTTGATTGGGAGGATTGTGGGCGATGACGCAGGAAGAGGGTCAAGCTAGAGGCAAAGGCAACGATGGCCATCAGGGTTTGATTAATGTTTAATCCGGCTACTGGGGATGGATCTAGGCGTAGAAATTCCAATAAGAAGCGCCCGATCGGGTAGACGATTAGATAAACCAGGAATAAATCACCGGGCTTGCGCTGGTTGGAGAATCGTTTCTCAACCCACAGGATAATGCCGATGTTCATCAGATTCCACAGCCCCTCATAAGCGAAAAGAGGGTGATAGTAAGCCTGATCCATAAACTCGGGCAAGCGATGGGCCGGGTCAATGTAAATTGCCCAGGGCAAATTAGTGGGCATACCATAGAGTTCCTGGTTGAAAAAGTTCCCCAGACGGCCTATGATCTGTGCCAGTGCCAATCCAGGCGCGATAATATCGGTCCAGGTAGCGAAGGACATGCCATGTTTACGGGTGTAGAGGTAAAGCGCAATGACCCCACCGATAACGGCGCCGGGTATACCCAAACCACCGTGCCAGATGGCGATAGCATCCAGCGGGTGGGTTAGGTAATACCAGGTAGTAATGCCCTGTTTGACCAGAGAAGCCGGCGGAGTCAGAATGTGCCACAGGCGTGCTCCGATGACCCCGGCGATGAACACCCAGAATAACATATCCCAGGCGGCGTCGGGATTTTCGCCGTAGCGCCGGGCGCGTCGGCTGGCGATCCAGGTGGCCAGCATTGCACCCCCTACGATCAATAAACCGTAAAATCGAATGGTTAATGGGCCGATATTAAAACCAGAAGGCATAGGTGTTTACTCCTTAGGCAAAGTAGGCCGGCCAGACTGTGCCGGCATGGATGACTGGCGAAAGATCAACCACAGGCGCTGGAGCGCGGTGAAATTGGCCAGCAAGGCAATAGCCCAAATGGCGATGAGGGGACGATTGAGAATGAGGCAAGGCACCAAAACTAAAAACCGCTCAACGCGGGTCAGCAGTCCTCCCTCTACCCGAAAGCCCTGAGCCTCACCACGCGCTTTGGTGTAGGAAACCATCAGCGAACCACCCGCCGCCAAATAAATTAGGATAACAGAGGTTGGATCAGTCCGAGAGAGATAATAAACCAACAGTCCGCCCCACACCAGTAGTTCAGCGTAGCGGTCGGTCACCGAGTCTAACACACCACCAAAAGGGGAGGGTGAACCGCGAAGTCGTGCTAATGCCCCATCCAGGGCGTCGAGCGGCCAAATGACGAGCAATAGCCATCCCGCCCAGGTGATTCGCCCTTGTGCCAGCCAGAAGGCGGCCAAAACGTTTCCGGCCAGCCCGGCCAGGGTGATGGCGTTGGGGGTGACGCCTAAACGGGCCAATCCAAGCGCTATGCGTTCAAGGAGAGGTTTAAAGCGCTGGCGTAAAAAGGCGGTCAATGTTTGGGGAGATTGTTTCGGGGCATGAGGCGTCAATACGGTTCTCCTTCCTTGTGGCCATTTTGACGTATGCTATCCTAGCGTGGTAAAAAAGTCAAGTTTGATTGTTAAGCATCGAGTCCGGCGCAAGATCAGGCTGTCTCTTCATCGGGATAGGCGTCTTGGTCGTCCTCTTCGGGGGGAAGCAAGACCTCGCGCTCCCGCCCACCCCCTTGCGCCGGCCCCACAATCCCCATGGCTTCCAGTTCATCTAAAAGCCGCGCCGCGCGAGGGTAACCAATACGCAGGCGGCGCTGCAAGAGCGAAGCGCTGGCGCGCTGGGCGCGTCGTACTAAGGCAATGGCTTGTTCTAGCAAATCATCGGTCTCGTTGTCATCTTCTTGCAAGAGGGCTTCCCAGGGCGCTTCTTGAGGTTCGGTGGCTTGTTGGTGCCAGTAGGCAACGACACGGTTGATTTCCGAATCTTTCATGATCACCCCCTGGGCACGAATAGGGGTACCAACCTCGGGGTTCAGGAACAACATATCGCCCCGCCCTAGTAGGGCTTCGGCACCATTGGTATCGAGGATAACCCGCGAATCCACGGAAGAGGCCACGGCAAAGGCGATGCGCGCCGGAAAATTGGCCTTGATCAACCCGGTTAAGACATCGGTGCTGGGGCGTTGGGTGGCGATGACCAGGTGAATGCCAGTAGCGCGGGCAAGTTGCGCCAGGCGCACCAAGCTATGTTCGGTTTGATCTGGTGCTGACATCATCAAGTCGGCCAGTTCATCAATGATGATGACAATGCGCGGTAGGCCGGGCTGATCCTTGCGCACTTGTTTGGCATTATAAGCGTTTAGGTCACGAGCGCGGGCAGCCTCAAACAGACGATAACGTTGATCCATCTCGGTCAGTGCCCAGCGCAATACCGCTAGCATGCGTTCAATCTCGGTTTCAACTCGCCCCAAGAGGTGTGGCAGACCATCGAACCGCGCCAGTTCCACCATCTTAGGATCCATGATGGCGAGGCGCAGTTGCTCCGGGGTATTGTTCATCACCAGGCAGGTGATCAGGCTGGCCAGGCAGACGGATTTTCCTGACCCCGTTGTCCCTGCAATCAGCAAATGGGGCATACGTTCTAAATCGACAACCACGGGCTGGCCGGAAACATCCCGCCCTAAGGCCAGCGCCAGAGGAGAACGCAGGCGTTGAAAGGTTTCCGACTCGAGTATGGGTCGTAGACGCACCGGTGTGGTTGTACTATTAGGCACCTCAATACCTACGTAGGAATGGCCGGGTACCGGAGCCTCAATGCGCAGGCGTTCAGCCGCCAACGCCAGTGCCAGATCGCGGCTCAGGCTCGAGATCTGCGAAACGCGGACTTTCTGGCGCGTGGGCTGACCATCTGGGCCGAGACGCTCGATGAAGCCCGGTTCAACCGCGAACTGGGTAACGGTAGGACCACGCCGATAGCCCACCACCTGAGCCGGTAGGCCAAACTCGGCTAATGTCTGTTCGATCTTTCGGGCAACAGCGAGAATACGTTCTTCATCCAACCCGTTGGTTTCCTCTTGGATCAGCAGGTTCAATGGCGGCAAGCGCGGATCACGCACGGGGTTGACGATGGTGACCGGAACAGCACCGGGAGCGGGGTGGGGTGAAGGGGAGGGTGGTGCTGAAGGGGATGGTGCTTGCGTGACCGTCTCTGTGGGGGAGGACGTGACCAGGCGCTGACGTTCCTGCTCCACCCAACGTTTTAACGCTGCAAGGGCACGTTCCCACAGACCAAGACCGATCAATGTCAGCCCCAACCAAAGGGTAAACCATAACAATACATTGAGCGGGGGGAGGAGAATGCGGGCGCTGAGAGTACCCAATGCCCAGCCGATGATACCGCCATCAAGCCCGGATTCAGCGCGTTCTAGATCCAACCCTTCCATCATGCTCAACCAGGCCATCCAGGCGAAAAGCGCCCCTTCCAGGCTGAGGAAGCGTTTGAGGAAATGAATCGGAGGACTTCCGGCATGTCCCCATAGAATCTGTGCCCCTAGATAAGCCAAGAGCAAGATCAGACCATATCCCCCTAAGCCAAAGCCGCGCTTGAGCAATAAGCCCCAGGGAGAGATAAGGCTGCCCTGGCTGAGTGAGGTCATTCCCAGTAGGCTAAGTACTGCCAGAATGAGCAGGCTTAACCCTGCTGCATCTCGTCCAAAACGCTCAACCAGTATCCACGCCTTAACGACGTTGCCCAGCCAGGAACTCGAAGGTTCAGATCCGGCAACCCGAGACGGTGGTGCTTCTGAATGGCGGTTTGATCCTAAACGAGGGCTTACACGCATTCAGCACACACAAAGCCTAATCCCAAGCGGCGACGTTCCGCATCAATATGAAGAATGCGCACCTGCACCGCCTGGCCAACCTGGAGAACATGATCCGGGCCTTTTGTTCCGGGTGGTAGGTTCATTGAGGAGACGTGAATCAAGCCTTCCACCCCTTCTTCAAGACGGGCAAACGCGCCGTAAGGGGCTACAGCCGTGATCCAGGCGGGAACAATGTCACCGGGTTTATACCGCGCAGCCAGGGTGAGCCAGGGGTTGGGCATCAAGCGTTTGATGCTCAGCGCAATACGGGCATTTTCTTCAGAGACCTGCAAAACCAGCACGCGCACTTCGTCGCCAACCTGAACAATATCGCGGGGGTGTTGCACGCGCCCCCATGAAAGTTCAGAGACGTGGATGAGCCCTTCTACGCCCCCCAGATCCACAAAGACGCCGAAATCGGTGATGTTTGTCACCCGCCCAATCATCACCGTGCCTTCTTTCAACGTATCAAAGAGTGCACGGCGCCGCCCTTCACCAGCCAGGGCCGCGCGTTCCGATAGGACGATGCGATTTTGAGCCGGTTCGCATTCGATGACTTTGAGGCGCAGGGTGCGGTTTAAGTAGGCTGAAAGTGCGGCGCGACGTTTTTCCCCTTCCAGGTTGCTGCCAATATCCACCAAGTGAGAGATGGGCACAAATCCCTGGATCCGTTCGCCCTGTACCAATAATCCCCCCCGATTGAACCCATACACACGTAAAGTGAGCACCTCATCATTTTCAAAAACCTGCCGCACATATTTCCAATCGGTTTCGCATAAATCCGCCTGAAGCATGGGGCGGATTTCATACGTGCGGCAGTCGGGCATGATGGCGGCCTCATTGGCGAGTACAGACGCCCACCACCCCTCGTCGAGTGGTTCGGGTGATGACGTGTCGGTCATGGCGGTCATTCGTTTGGTGACCATAAATTCCTCCCCAATAAACACATATAAAATGAAATCCGATCCCTGAAGGATCGGGTTACCCCCGAGTTGAAGGTATTTGGGACTGGCGTTGATTTTGTTCTTCCATTTCCAGGAGGGCTCTGGCTACAGCTTCTATGGCAACCTTCTGCTTCCGATAAAGATCGGCTTCCGACATTGCTAGGCGCGCGGCAACCTCGCGTACCTTTTTACCTTGGACGAACTTTAATTCTAGTATATTATACAACACCCATTCGGCCGTGAATCGCCTTTCCCCCTCAGGACGCACCCTTTCAATGGCTTCTTTTAGTACGGCTCGCAGCGCATTAGAGACGTTTCCATCGTAGGCTTCAATCGCGCGTTGGACAATACTTAGTCGTAGGAGGGGGCTTTGCGTCAGTTTTGGGCCACCCCAATAGTGGGATAGTGCCTCGCGCACCCATTGGGCCAGATCAGTGGGTTCGGGCGGTACATTCTGTAAGGCTGCATTCTGATGATAACGGCCACTGGCGCGCAAACGCTGGATAAGTTCGGTCTGTGAGGTCAAGGTGCGCAGGGATTCAAATACTTCGCGCTGCAAACGATAGTCTTGAAGCGCCAGGACCATGCGGGCGGTCAGCGTAGCCAGGGCCTGCTCTTGTTCGCTATCCAATTCCAGGTTATCCACATCACTAATACCTAAAACACCCAGTATTTGAGGCTCACCTTCTGCATCTTCATCCATGAGAGGGATCAGCACATCGTTGCCCCAGCGAAAACGCCCGCTTAGACCGCCATTTTGAGCCAAAATTTGATTGAGGGAGGCATTAGTGTGGTTATTTTCCAGCCCGGTTTTTCCTACCCACACCAGAAGTTCAAGTCCTTGCGCATCCAGAGCCGCAACATATGCCCCCGGTGCTTGTAATCGATCACAGACGGCTGCCAGAAGGGCTTCTAGGAATTGACGCAGGTCGTTGCGGGTTAGTAAGCGTGTTTCCAGCCGGCGCAGAAGTTCGAGGTCATTTTTGTCTTTACCGTCAAACAACCATTGTTCTAGCAAAGGGAAGAATAAAGTGATCAGATATTCGCTCAATAATATGGTGGCGACCATGGTCATCGGCACTAAAGCAGAGTAAGGAGTGCCAAACTGCTCGCCGGTGCGGCGTACGATGGTGACTGCAGCCAAGGTAAGGCTGGCGGTTACAGGGCCGCGCAGGATCCACTTGAGCAAACGGCTCTTCACGGTGCGATCCGGCCAGCCCACCCCAAAGAACGCCACCGCGTAAGCCATGACCACAACCAATCCCCCCACCAGGAAGGTGTTGATTACGGAAAAAAGCCAGAAAAGTGTAACGTGGCGCGCTGCCAGGGCTGAACCAAAGAGTAGGTAGGGAAAAGAGCCTAATGCTGGCGCAATGGATCCGATCAACAAGTAGAACATACGGCGGCGGCCGCTTGAAGTGGTAGAACGTCGGAAGGCACGTACCAGGTTGTAGCCGCTGATGCCTATGGCCAGGGCATAGCAGAGCGTGAAAAGATCCGTGAGGGGGGTTGGGCGCAAGTGCGGGGCAGGTGCGCCGTTCTGGACCAGCGGACCAACCAACCAGGGTGTTGGGAGTAGCATCAAAAAGACCACCGAGATCAGGTAAGCCAGGCGAACGAAAAAGCGCCGCCGGCCACGGCTAGGTTTACCGGTGGTTTCCAATAGCGCATCTGAGAAGTGCAGATAGGCAGCAGGGAGTAAGATGATCCCAATCCATTGGGTACGTAGCCAAAAAGCCTGCTGTACCGGTTGGCTAGCCACGCTGGCCAGGGCTTCAGCTGTATAGACGATGACCACCGTCACCAAGATCAACGCAAATGAACGGGCAACCCGATCGCGCAGATTGAAGGCCAATGCATATAACAACAATGCAAAGGCGGTAATGGCGACCCCAGCGACCAGGATCTGGTTGAGGGTGATCAGTACGGTTAACATACCCAACCCATGACCTAACCTGTCTTTACAATACTAACGCAAGAGGCGACTGAAGAAAAGGGCGATATCTTGGTTGGCATAGTAGCGATCATGGAAACCGCTAAACTCGTAGCCAGCCTTGAGGGCAAGGTGAATGGCCGGCGTGTTTTTGGAACTCATCTCCAGCACGATTTTGCGCAGGCCACGGGGCAATGCCCAGGATTCGGCAGCCAGCAACAACGCGCTGGCAATCCCCTGGCGGCGGAAAGGTGTATCAACCACTAGGTCAAGCACCCAGGCAGTGGCTGGCGCGCGCGAATCGCTCAAGGTCAGATAACCCACTGGTTTCCCGCCTAATAGGGCTACCAGCCCACCGCTGCGCTCAGACCATGCCTGCAAAAGGAGCGTTGGCGACCGCGGGTACTGCAAGCGAGCGGTCCGAGGCAGGCGCACTTCGCGGAAGCCAATCGTAACCTGGCCTTCTTCCAACAAACGTTCCATTTGCCACACGTAATGGATTTCAATGGCGTGGTCCATGGCGACTAGGTATTGTAAATCGGCAGAAAGTACAGGGCGAATTTCAATTTGAGGCATGTGGGATCATCCTCCATCAGGAGCGAGAATGCGCACAGAGATCACGCAAGCCGGAAAGGGCTGGTTGGTGTTATCATAAACGACGAGACGCAATTCATAGTCTCCGGGTGTGACCATTTCAGTATCCCATTCTCCACTGCCCTCCCCTCCAAGGGGTTGGTCTATGATGGGACGGTTACCGGCGGCAATCGTCAACCAATCTTCAGAACCGATGGCGCGATATTCGTATTTGTAAAACCCCAGATTTGGAACGTTGACTGTCCCGCGTAAGACCACCTTGCCTTGCAAGGTACCTCCATTTTTGGGGTTGGTCCATTCAATCTGACCCGGGACACATCCTTCAGCAGCCGGTGTAGCGGGCAAAAGGGTTGCGGTGATCGCGGGAGTGGGAGTGGTCGGCGCGGCAAGAGGAGCGGCAAGTGGCGTTTCGAGTAGGGCAACGGTAGGGGTCGGTAACGGTTGCAGAGCGGTCGCCGCGGGGTAGACAAATGAAACGGTGATAAACTCCAGTAGTGCCAGGCCGATGACGAATACCAGCAACGTTAGTGCCCCGCGCAACCGCATCAGTGCACTCTCCCGTTCGAGCCCAAAGACGGCACCGCGCCAATCCTCCCAGGCGCGAATCAGATTGCGTAATCCAACCAAGGCCGCAATCCCCAGAAACGTGTAGATCCAGGTTTCGTAGGTCTTCAGAAAACGCAGCAGGTCGTCCATGGCTCCTGGTTTTGTGCTGCGGTGGGGACAAGGGGATTGGGCTAAGCCGGAAGCCGTTTGAGCACACCGCGGATTAGCGTGGTTAGTTTTGGCACCAGTACTTTCCCGGCTTGCAGCACTTCTTCGTGAGTGGTGATCGTGTTTCCATCCAAGTTGGCTTTATTGCTGATGCCCGAAAGGCCCAGGACACGCATTTTGCCGTGGCGGGCAACGGTCACCTCTGGAACGGTGGACATGCCCACCGCATCCGCTCCGATCAGGCGCAAGAATCGCAGGTCGGCGGGGGTTTCAAACGAAGGACCGGCCAAGCAGATGTAAACCCCCTCACGTAGGGTGAGGTTGGCTTCAACCGCTGCGGCACGGCAGTAGGTCATCAGCTCGCGATCATAAGCCTGGCTCATGTCCGGGAAACGCTCGCCGAACTCATCCAGGTTGGGGCCACGTAAGGGGTTTAACCCAGCCATACCGATGAGGTTAATGTGGTCGGTGATCAGCATCACATCACCGGGTTCAAAGGTTGGGTTCACTGCACCGGCGGCGTTGGTGACGATCAATGCGGAGATACCCAGGCTTTGCATCACTCGGATGGGGAAGGTGACCTGGGCCATGGTGTAACCTTCGTAGTAATGCGCACGCCCCTGCATGGTCATCACCACTTGACCTTCCAATTCCCCCACAATTAACCGCCCGCTGTGCCCAGGAACAGTTGAGACCGGCCAGTGCGGAATGTCGCAATAATCCACGATTGTGGGGTTGGCAATGTGTTCGGCCAGGCTGCCTAGGCCTGATCCCAAGATCAAAGCGACTCGAGGTTGAAGGGGGAGTTTGGAGCGAAGGTAATCACGGGCCTGGTAAATCGTTTCCAGTGTATGTGTATCCATGTGCTTCCAATTCCTGTCCTTATAAAGAATAATAACTTACCACAGTGGCTTTCCGCTGTGGAATTGAGCGCTCCCTGGCAGGTTTGATTATATCAGAAAGCCCAATGCCTTTATTGGGGGGATAGAAAATACCGTTGCTATGGAGGCTTACGAAAATAAAAAGCGCTTTGGATAGGAAAAGGTATATAATGAAAGGAAGATCACATATACCATGTAGAAATGCCGAGATGGCACCCCGGTTGCCTTCCATTTTGAAATTCTTGGATAGGTTCCCCAACTCACAAGAGGTCTACCCGGTTTGGCCGGCAGTGGCGACAGCGTTGATGCTTAATGCGGTGTTGGTGGGATATGCGCTTTTTACGCCATTACCCTGGTTGTCGCGCCAAATCAGTCTCTTTTTTGGCTTGTTTGGGATAGCAATTACAGCCCGGGCTTTATTTCATTTTCTTCGCTCCCCTCAATCTAAACCAAAGCGCTCGGCAAATTATCTGGGCTTGATCGGTAGCGGAGTGGTAATCCTATTGGCGTTTGGGCTTCACAACCACCTCATGCCGGGGTACACCACGGTGTTGGGGATCATTTTAATCACCCTGACCGCGGTGGTGCACGGGCGCAAAGCGACTTATGGGCTGTTTGCTGCGGTCACCCTGACGGCAACGGGGTTGTATCTCCTGGGATGGCTTGAAGCCCACACTCTCTGGCAAGAAGCAACACTTTTCTTTCTCACCAGTGCCTTGCTGGCTGAAACGACATTGCGGCTACGTCAGTCGTACCTCCAACAAGTGAATCATCTAAATATTCTCAATCGCGCGGCACGGGCACTGGCTTCCACCATTGAGTATCATCAGGTTATCAACTTGGCTTGCAGTTGGGTGCAAGAATCGCTCCCAGCTGATTCCTACTTTCTCGGGCTGCTGCATCGAGACAAACTACATCTTGAGCTGATCCATGATCTCGGGGAGTATTTTCCACCGACCGAGGTGACCCTCGAAGATACACTGGTTGCTCATGTCATACGCCGGGCGCAACCTTTGCTGATCAATGATATGGAATTGGAGCGGTATAAATATAAGCAAAGCGTGCGATATGTGGGGCAACCAAGGATATCTCAATCTTGGTTAGGGGTGCCCATGTCAGTGGGGGGTAAGGTCATTGGGGTCATTGTAGTTGCTTCTTACCGAAAAAATGCCTTCTCGAATAAGGATGTATGGTTGTTGGAAAACCTAGCCCAACTCGTAGCCATGGCTATTGCTAATGCTCGCCATCATCAACACGTGGAAGAGCGTTCCCAGTTGGATAGCTTGACCCAGGTGCTCAATCACAATGCCTTTCTCGAGACCCTGGAGCGTGCTCTGGCGCAGGCACGGAGTACAGGTTTGCCCGTTAGCCTGATTATGTTGGATGTGGATTACTTCAAGGAGTATAACGATTCCTTTGGACACCTGATGGGAGATCAGGTGCTCAAGCTGATCATCGAGGCCATCCGTCAGCACATTAAGCGTACCGATTGGGTGGGGCGTTGGGGTGGCGAAGAATTTGCCATTGCACTACCCAACGCCACTGGCGCTCAAGCCCATCGCGTGGCGCAACGTATCCGTGAGACCTTGCGTCAGGCTACGTTTACCGACCGGATGGGCAACCCGGTCAAACCACCGACGGTCAGTCAGGGAATTGCCGTCTTTCCCGATGAAGCCGATGAGGCGTTTGCGCTCATCGATTTAGCCGATCAACGGCTCTATAAGGCGAAAAGCCGCGGACGCGATCAGGTTGAACCTGATGCCGACTTTTGGGAGCGAAAAACCGATTCGGGTGATGAAGCGCTCTCTATGGAGCAAGCAACCTATCTGCAAACCGATGGTTAACCTAGCGCACTAAGCACGGCTCTAAAAGCCTCTAAGGTCTGGGCAACTTCGGCATCGCCGATCCAATAATGGGTGACCAGGCGGAACTGGCGCACCCCCACCACACCCACACGTACTCCATAGTCGGCCAAACGAGCCGCAAAAGCCGATGCATCTATGGGAAGGCTTTCATCCAGGGAGATAAAGACCATGTTGGTTGCTGGCATACCCATTGTCAGGCTGATCCCCGGTAGGCGCACCAGACCTTCGGCTAGCATCCGGGCGCGGCGGTGATCCTCGGTGAGACGGTCAATCATGGTTTCCAGCGCTACAATGCCGGCAGCGGCCAGGATCCCAGCCTGACGCATGCCTCCCCCCAGTTGTTTGCGGATGCGTCGCGCGCGTTCAATGAATTCCCGCGAGCCACAAAGTACAGAGCCGACTGGTGCACACAACCCTTTACTCAGGCAGAAGGTCACCGTATCGGCCGGCTCGGCGAGTGCTTTGGCGGTTACTCCCAGAGCCACCGCGGCGTTAAAGATGCGGGCACCATCTAGGTGGAGCGCTAAGCCGCGGGCGTGGATCGCGTCTCCGACCTGGTGGGTATAGGCCACACTTAGCGGTATGCCACCGCAGCGGTTATGGGTGTTCTCTAAGACCACCAGGCGGGTGATCGGGTGATGTACATCCGGCGGGCGGATGGCGGCCAAAATATCATCCAGGCGCAAAGTGCCATCCGGTTGGTTAGGCAACGTATGGACGAAAACCCCTCCCAGGGCTGAGACCCCACCACCTTCAAACAAGAAGGTATGACCCAGGTGTCCCATGATAACCTCATCGCCGCGCTGGCAATGGCCTAAGACTCCGATTAGGTTTCCCATAGTGCCGGAGGGGACGAAAAGGGCGGACTCTTTTCCCAACAGTTCGGCAGCCATGGCTTCGAGGCGGTTAACCGTGGGATCTTCACGATAAACGTCATCCCCAACCTCGGCGCGGGCCATGGCTTCGCGCATAGCAGGAGTGGGATGGGTTACGGTATCGGAGCGCAAATCAATCATGGAGGATTAGATCCCTTTCAGGTGAGATATCAGGCTGGTTGATACTGGCTTAACCACGCCAGGATTTTTTCTAGGTCAGCTGGAAGAGGGGCTTCAAAAGTGCGTGGTTCTTTTTCGCCGGGCAAGCGCAAGGTTATCCGCGCGGCGTGCAGGAAGTGACGTTGCAGAGGAAGGCTGGGATGACGGTGACCATAGAGGGTATCACCCACGATCGGGCACCCCAAAAAAGCCATGTGCACACGAATCTGATGCGTGCGCCCAGTGAGCGGATGCACCTCCAACAGGGTGTGTTGGCGGAAGGCTTTGCGGGTATGATACTCGGTGATGGCTTCGCGTCCTTTACCCGGGGGAAGCACGCTCATTTTCTGGCGATGAAGCGGATCGCGGCCAATGGGCGCCTCAATTCGCCCATGCGGTGTGGGGGGGCGACCATCTACCAAAGCCAAATAGGTCTTATGAACCTGGCGATGACGAAACTGATCCTGTAGCCAGCGATGGGCGCGGTCATTTTTCGCCACCAGCAGCAGCCCCGAAGTTTCTTTATCAAGGCGATGAACAATTCCGGGGCGGCGTTCCCCGCCCACCCCTTCGAGGTCAGGGTGATAGGCTAAAATGCCGTGCACTAGGGTGCCTTGAGCATGCCCCGGTGAAGGGTGAACCACCATGCCAGCAGGTTTGTTAATGATCATCAAATCATCATTCTCGAAAAGGATATCCAAAGGGATGTCTTCCGGTTGAAGGCGGCTAGGCTGGGGGGGCGGCAGGATAACCTGAATCTGTTGGCCGGGTTGGACGGGAAATCCGGTCTTCGTGATCACCCGCCCGTTAAGGCTTACCTTCCCTTCCTTGATGAGGTTCTGCAACCGAGCGCGCGAAAAATCGGGCAGGTACTGTACCAATACCTTATCCAGGCGTTCTTCACGAGCGCTCTCGAAAGCAAAGGTGATCACCTGATCAAGTTCGTTCATTGCTGGTCGGTTGTCGAGGCCGAGAGACTTTCTTCGGAAGTATGGGAGGGTGTCGCTTTGCGTGCTGCTTGTTCCCGACGTTCTTGCAGCCACACGCTTAAGATTAACAGCGCGGTGCCAATCGTAATGCTGGCATCGGCGACATTGAAGACGGGAAAAGTGCCCACAGAGATAAAATCGGTAACATGCCCAATGGTCAGACGGTCAATCAGATTGCCAATTGCGCCGCCCAGTTGAAGGCTCAACGCCAAGCGCAGCCAAGTTTCCTGCGCGGGTATGCGCGGGAAGTAATACAGGATAGCGAGAGCAACCAACACAGCCAGGATGGCGAAGAACTGCCCCTGTTCCTGTAACAACCCAAAGGCGACGCCCGTATTGTACCAATGTACAATACGGGCATAAGGTGCCAGCCACGGCCAGGGCACCCAGGTTTCGTAAAGCGCCAAATTTTGGCGGATCAGGGCTTTTGTCACCTGATCGAGGAGGATAACCCCTCCGGCAATCAAAATGAGCCAGCGATAACGCGTCCAGAGTTTCACGTGAGCCTCCCAGAATTGTCCTCCCTATTTTAATCCATGGTATGGGATTGAGCCGGTAAATGCCCTTAGGGCTTAATCCAGGTAAATCCAACCAGAGGCCTTGACGTGTACAGCCAGGTCATTTAGATCTAGTTTAGTGCCAAAGTAGAGCAGGTGGGAAGGACACTTTTGCCGGCAATCCCGACTGCCAAAACCCTGCATCGGAATGATGGCATTTGCAAAGGTGAGTGCCTGTTGCACCCATTGGCATTCCGAGTAGTCTGGGCTGATGGTGAATAACACGGCTTTGATTTGCCCGTATGGACGCAAAAAATCGAAGTGCCAGTGAGGCCGGACGGCGAGACTGAGGTGATGGCGAATACGCGCAGCGATCCCGCCCGGCCCGTGAGCACTCCCCCAATAGGTGTACCAACCGGCAGGGAAATCAAACGTGCCCAATTGTCCAATACGGGCGCGGGTGTTGTGGGGCAGCCATAAGACAAGGCCATAGATGCCGGGAGTGGTGGGCAAGGTCAAGGTCATTCGGGCACGCGGAAGAGAAAGTCTAACTGGTGGGCAATGAAAACTAATTCGCGGTGTGCAATTTGCTCCTTTCGGATAGCCAACCAATCCGACAGCGTGGTCGGTGAGATTAATGCTTGCCGGCTCAAACTGTCTTCAACAAAGTAAAGAATGCTACGCAGAAAATCGGCTTCCTCGGGCTGGTATTTCCCGTGCCGGGGCGAGACCACCCAATCCGATGCCCCGACGGCCATGAGGTCTAATCCTAACGCAGGGCCAAGGACAAACAATGCCCGACCGGTGGTGCTCCCTCCGGTGGGCAGGCCATGGAAACGGCGCTCATCCATGCTTTGATGATAAAGTGCAATAATCTGGGCGTCCAGATCAGGAGTCAGAAGGGGCAAGAACTGTGTCAGGCCATCGAAGTTGAGGGTGAGATAAAGCCATCCACCCGGGCGCACATAAGATATCAGTGTGCTCAGTCCCGCTTCAAGGTTGACCAGGTCCATCACCGCGTGGGCGATGATGCCGTCAAAGGCGCCGCTTCGGAAGGGGGACTGGCCGGGTGCAAAGGCGTCGGCGGCTAGGAATTCCACCCAAAGAGAACGCTGTCCCTTCTGGAGGTGGTAACGCCCGGTTTTCTTTTCAAGATGGGTGCGATTCTGGTGGGCCCATCTTACAAGCGCACCTTGTGCATAAAACAAGTTGGCAGGGTCAAGGTCTAGGGCCGTATAGATGGCATTATCCACCAGACCCCATTCCCAGGCGCGTTGAATCATGGTACCGATACCGGCTCCAACTTCTAAAAGTTTCAGAGGGCATTGAGCAGTACGTCTGGTGTGATTGACGAGGACATTCCAAACCTGGCGGTTGAGAGCGAGGTCATCCACGCTGCGTTTGACTTCTAAATAATGCTGAAAGTTAAACTCAAAAGAGCCCATACGATTACGCCTGTTAAGTCCATGAAGTGACCAGGGTATGCATAAAGTGTCGCGCTTTGGCCATGCTTTGTTCCCAGGTGGGAAACGCCTCATAACGAACACGCGCGGCAAGGCTCATCTGTGCCAACATGTCACGCTGCTCATAGAGAAGCGCAAGTACTTGGGCCAGAGTCTCGGAGTGGCCAGGTGGGATGAGGAACCCATTCTGACCATGGGAGATGATTTCAGCTGCACCACCAGAGGTCGTGGCAATCGGCACGAGCCCATAAGCCATGGCTTCAAGATAGGCGATGCCGAAGCCCTCATAATCCGAAGGCACAGCTAACACCTGGTGGTGGGCCAATAGTTCTCGTAAGGTCTCGTTGCCACAAGCGCCCCACAGGCGGATATTTGGTAAGAGATTATGCCGATGGATAAACGCATGGATGGCGTGAGTAGTCTGGGGTTCTAAATCGGTGCGTCCCACGATGTCTAGAATCCACGTTGTACGGGGAAGTGTCATAAGGGCAGATAGGAGCACATCCAAGCGCTTGCGCCGAATAAGATTGCCCAAGAAGAGAATGCGCAAGGGGCCGTTCTGATAGCTGCGCTCCATGAGGTAGTTAGGATCGGCGATCCCTTCACCTTGGGCGTTTCCTCCGGGGTAAACGATACAATGCGGCTTTTCTTGAGCGGAGCGACAGGTATGATAGACACTTTGTTGCGTGGTGCGGCTATTAAAGATAAAGCCATCCACGCTGTTCAAATAAGCCCGTTCGATCCATCGGTACAGATAACGGATTATACGGGGATGATAAGGCTCACTGCTTCGCAAATGATGCACAATAGCGACAATCGGATAATGTACTGTTGAGCGCAATTGATGATTAAGCCCAAAAAGCGAGGGGTGGTTTAATTCGTCTTGTAGCAGTATCTCCAGGGGGAGAGCCTTAAGGCGCCGTTTTTGTTTGAAGTCGAAATTGTGTGCTAAGGCTAAGCCATATCCCAGCCAGGGTTGTGAGATCACAGTGACCGTATCCCCTTGGTTTTGCAGGTAATGCACCAAATAACGGTCGTAAAGATAACCGCCGGAGAGTGTATTCAGGCTACCGTAAATGATCAGTCCTACTTGCATGATTAGAAAGTCATTTCATAAGCTGCCCAGGCGTTTTCATGCTCCCACAGTCGCACGTACAGGCGCCTTAGGCCCGTGGTGGGCAGTTTTTGAGCCATTCTCTCGCATATCAAACGAGCAAAGTATTCCAGTGAGGGGTTGACGCCGGCAAATTCGGGCAGGTCGTTGAGAAGCCGATCCCGATAGCGCGCGATTTGTTCCTCCAATGCGGCTTCCAGCATTGTAATATCTATCAGATAGTTATGTGCGTCCAAATGTTCACCGCTAACCTCAACCTCAAGACGATAGGGATGAGAATGAGGCAGGTTCTCGCTACCCCAGTCTCCGCCAATTAAGTAGTGTTGGGCAATGAAAGAGCGCGAGACGGCCACATGATACATGGAAAAGCTCCTTTCTGAATCAGATCATTTAGGCGCAAAAAGACATAATTTAGATTAGTCTTTTATAATCATAGCATGAGCCTGAAGCTTAACGACGTTCGTGAACATACTTTGACTGAAATTAACCTGGATGATGCGCTAGAAGCGCTGGGGGTAAAACGCTACACCCTATTAGGAAGGGGCTTAGCTGCCCTTCTGCGCCCCTCGGCTCGTAGATTTGCGCGCCAGATCCTATCCTTTGACCATGAGGTAGCGGACATCGGACTGCACCGGGCGGCTTCTCGATTTGTCTCTCTATATGTTCAGCGCCTCGAAATCCTGGGCGAAGGTTTCATCCCTTGCACTGGGCCGCTGTTGGTGTTGGCGAACCACCCAGGCTTGAGCGATGCGCTGGCGCTTTTCACCGCTATACGTCGTGATGATCTGCGCGTTTTGGCGGCTGAACGCCCTTTCTTAGATGCCCTGCCGGCAATCAAGAAACACCTTATCAGCGTACCTATGGATGAGAACACCCGTATGGGCGTGATCCGTCAGGCCATTCAACACCTGCGATCGGGGGGTGCGCTGCTTAACTTCCCCGCCGGGCGGATTGAGCCGGATCCGGCAGTCATACCAGGTGCTTATGACTCCCTTAATACGTGGTCGGAGAGTATCGGGGTCTTTGTGCGCGCGGTGCCGGAAGCGATCGTATTACCATTGATTGTCAGCGGTGTGTTATCCTCTGCCGCTTTGCATCATCCCTTGAGGCGTTTACGCCGTTCGGCACGCGAACAAGAGCGTTTGGCGGCGACGTTGTGGTTGCTCGTAAAATTGCACCGCCCCAACCAGTGGCCGGTGAGGGTGACCGTACACGTCCTGCCACCGTTGGAAGCCGGTCGTTTCGTCTCATATCACGAGGTGCATGCTATCACCCAGGCCGTGATTGCCCATATCAAAGCCAGTTTTCCCTTTTAGGCGTAGGTTAGGATGACCTGCAACGCCTCTTCGGGGTACTCGCTGAGCAACTGGTAGGCTTCGGCTGCGTGCTCGAGGGGAAAACGGTGAGTGATCCAGAATGAGGGACGCAACCACTTGAGAGCTTCGACGGCCATCTCAAGGCGGCGCGCTTTGGTCCAGCGCCCGCTGAGTTCGGGGGCAATCGTGCTCACCTGGCTTGAGATGATGTGGATGCGGTTGCGATGGAAGCGCCCTCCCAGATCTAGGGCAACCGGTTTACGTCCATACCAAGAACCAACGACAATGCGACCGGTATAGGCGGTAATCTCAACGGCTTGGTTGAGGGCACCAGGTGCTCCTGAGATTTCAAACACCAAATCGGCACCCGAGTGATAGCCAAGTGACTCCAAGATGGATCGCAATCCGCGCAGCACATCTTCGCTGAGGGGGTCAAACGCTGCGGTGATCCCCAGTTCCAGTGCGGCTTTGCGCCGCAGGGGATAACGATCCAATGCGACAATGCGATGGAGTGGAAAGCGGGTCAGTAAGGCCGTGGTGAGCAACCCCACCATACCCAGACCAAAGACAACGACTTGCTCTCCTAAGATCGGACGACCATCTTGGATGAAGTTAATCACTGTCTCCATGTTGGGCAGAAACAAAAGATCCTCTTCGCTCAATCCCTCGGGGAGTGGGATCAGTGACTCCAATGGCGTAATAAAAGCGCTTTCGTGAGGGTTAAAAGCGAACACCTTGCGCCCAAGCCAGGTTTCTTCCACCCCTGCGCCGATGGCGATGATTTCTCCCACACAGGCATAACCATACTTGAAGGGAAACGTGAATGTCCCCTTAAGAGTAGGAAGGGTTTCATCCAGGCTCATCCAACTGGGAATTTGTCCGGTATAGGCCAATACCTCTGTACCAGCGCTAATTGCGCTGGCGATCGTTCTCACCAACACCTCACCATTTTGAGGATCGGGGCAATCCTCCTCTCGAATTTCTACCGCAAGCGGTGCTTTGAAGATGAGTGACTGGCGTTTCATATGTGATACGTTCTAGGCCTCCCCCATAGAATGAGGTCTCGATCCCACATTTCCCATTGCCAGAGTGTCACGCCGGGAGCCTCGCGTTCAGGGCTAACCAGCAACTTGTTTATATAATGATAACCGCCGATCCAGATGGGGGCAAGGGTAATGATAACAGCATCGAGCAATCGGGCTTCCAAAAACGCCGTGAGGACTCTGGCGCCTCCTTCGACCATCAATGAACGGATTCCGTGCTTCCATAGGTAACTCAGCATGAGGCGGAGAGGGATGGGGTCGCCCGGTTCGTTTACCAAAGGCACAATGCGCGCCCCCAAGGCTTCCAGTGCACTTCGGCGATCGGCGGGGGCTTTGGTTGCGGTGAAGATCCATGGGGGTTGAGTGGGATGGTGTAAGATGTGACTTTCCAGCGGGGTGCGCAGGCGGGTATCCAGAACCAGCGGTTGGGGATGTTGCCCCGATACAAGACGCACGGTCAGGCGGGGATTGTCGGCCAGCACCGTGCCCACACCCACCAAGATCGCCCGATGCTCGGCGCGTAGGGCATGGGTTAGGAGGAGAGCGGCTTCACCACTGAGAGCACTGGGATGCCCTTGGGAAAACGTCAAGCACCCATCCAGGCTTTGGGCAAAGGCCAGGGTTATCCAGGGGCGCTGTTCCGTTTCACAACGCTGAGCGCCTTCGGCCTGCCACTCACGGATGCGGCTTCTGGCCATTTCCACCAGGGTGATCCAGGCCGACATGGGGTAGATCTCCCAAATCAAGCCAATGGTTTAAGCGTAAGGCTTTGCTGCTCAAATAGGCCGCATTTTCAGGATACACTGTGGGCAAGAGTGGCACACGTTCGACCACATGAATGCCCAAGGCTTCCAAATCATGAATTTTTTGGGGGTTATTCGTCATAAGACGCACCCGCAAAACCCCTAAGTCTCTGAGGATAAGGGCGGCAATATCGTAACGGCGTGCGTCTGCCGGATGGCCGAGGGCTAAATTGGCTTCTACGGTGTCCAGCCCTTGATCTTGCAGATTGTAAGCGCGCAATTTCTCGCGGAGGCCAATACCCCTCCCTTCCTGGCGCAAGTAGATCAAGATTCCTTGCCCAAGAGCAGCAATGTGGTCCAGGGCTTGATGCAGTTGCTCGCCGCAATCGCAGCGACGCGATCCCAGCACGTCCCCGGTAAAACATTCGGAGTGAACACGGGTGAGGACGGCAGTGAGGGGGTCAAGGTGTCCCCGCACCAGCGCCAGGTGTTCGCGGTGCTCTATCGAGTCCGTATAAAGATGCAAGCGGAATTCACCCCACACAGTAGGGAGCATTGTGCTGACCTCACGTTTTACCTCTAAATTGCGCATTCGATCACCTATCATAACCGTTTTGTATAGGAGGATGTCAGATTAAGTTCGGTCGGTAACCAATAAACCAACCAAAAGAGCCTCAATAACTTTGGTGAGGTAGCCCAAAGGTGTGCGGGCGCCAAACAGCACCCACAACAAGATGGTCACCCCGGTGTAAGCAATGAAGCCGTAGCGCACCCAACGAAAGCGCTTGCCGAGGCGTTCCCGGCCGAGTAAATAGGCGCCGAGAAAGGTCACATAGCCTAAGCCGTTGAGGATGAAGACAAGATCGGGAAAGAGCAGAGAAATGTGGATGACGGCCGTGGCCAGGGCCAGTAAGATGAGTGCAAAAGTTCGCAACGGTTGAGTAGATTTTTGGTTCACATGTGACTCCGATTTCAAAGGCCGCCGTGTTCTTGGGGATGACGAAGGTCGTTCAACTTGACCTGGGACGTGCTCCCAATAGAGCATTAGGATACCGAAGCGATTAATTTTTATGTATTTTATCAACAATTGGAATGGTTGTGGGGCGATGTAAAAACTCGGGCAAGCCTAAAGCCTGCCCGAGTTTCTGCAACCAGGATTGGCAAACGTTACCGGCTGATCCGTTCCAGAGCGATTTTCAGCCTCTCGCCGTCGAACGTATCTTCGGCGGCGGGAAGGTTAGGCGGTAGTGGCTGGTTGAGCATCTCAACGGTCAGGGTTTCGCCCATGATGTACTCCCTAAAAGTGGCAACGGCGGCTTCCAAACCGGGTGTGGCCTGGTAATAGAGGCGGATACGGTCGGCGATATCAAGGTCGGCTTGTTTACGCAGTTCCTGTACCCGCCGCACAAACTCGCGGGCCAATCCCTCCTGGATCAATTCAGGGGTTAAATCAGTAACCAAGGCAGCCAGATAAGGTCCTTCGGAGGCCACAGCAAAACCCTCGCGTGCCTGGACGCGCACTTCAACTTCTTCGGGCAGGATGGTGAATGTCTCACCATTCACATTAACCTCAATCGGTTGATTGTTAAGCAAACGTTTGGCCGCCGGCTCTGGATCCAAATCGAGAATGGCCTTGCGGATGGCTGGGAAGCGGCTGGCATACTTTTGCCCCAATTGCTTGGGCAGTGGGTTGAGGCTGTAGGCCACGGCTTCGCTGGTAGCATCCAGGACTCGTACCCGCTTCACGTTCAACTCATCGGCAAGGAGGTCAGCATAGGCTTGCACCACTGGAATTTCCTCAGCGTTGCCCACGGCAAAGGCGGCTTCGGCCAGGGGTTGGCGCACCTTGCGATTGGCTTTGTTGCGCGCGGCGTGTCCAAGGGATGCCAGGCGCATGACCAGCGCCATCTCACGGTTGAGCCGTTCGTCAATGACCTGCTCATCATATGCTGGCCACTCGGCTAAATGCACCGAGAGGGGCGCTTCTTGATCTACTGAGCGCACCAGGTTTTGGTAAAGCGCCTCGGCCAGGAAGGGCATGGTGGGTGCCAGCAGTTTGCTCAGCGTGACTAGTGCCTCGTAGAGAGTGGCATAGGCGGCGCGTTTGTCGGCATCCGATTCGCTCTTCCAGAAGCGCCGCCGTGAACGCCGCAGATACCAATTGGAAAGTTGATCCACAAAGGTCTCGATGGGGCGGGTTGCGTCTAACACATCGTAATGTTCTAAGGCGTCGGTGACATCTCGTACCAGTACATGCAATGATGAGCGCAGCCAGCGATCCAGGGGGGTATATTCGGGTTCCTCATCTGAGGGTTGCCACTTATCTAGATTGGCGTATGTCACGAAGAAGGCATAAGTGTTCCACAAGGTGAGCACGAAATTGCGCAGCACCTCGGCCACCAAATCACTCGAGAAACGACGTTCCTGGCCGGGCGGGCTAGCAGTGTAGAGGTACCAGCGCATGGCATCAGCACCGGTGCGATTGATCACGTCCCAGGGGTCTACTACGTTTCCGCGTGATTTGGACATCTTTTGCCCTTGAGCGTCCAAGATCAACCCGAGGCAGATCACATTCTTATAAGCAACTTCATTGAATAGCAGCGTGCTGATGGCGTGGAGGGAGTAGAACCAACCGCGCGTTTGGTCAACGGCCTCGCAGATGTAGTCCGCCGGGAATTGGCGTTTGAACATCTCTTGGTTCTCAAATGGATAATGCCATTGGGCAACCGGCATCGCTCCCGAATCGAACCAGACATCAATCAACTCCGGGACGCGGGTCATGGTGCCGCCGCATTCCGGGCATTTCCAGCGGATTTCATCCACATGGGGGCGATGCAGGTCTAGCCCTGAGAGGTCTCGCCCGGCCTTTTGCGAGAGTTCGGCGACTGATCCGATGCACTCCTGATGGTGACACTGCTGGCATTCCCAGATGGGCAGAGGCGTGCCCCAATAGCGCTCGCGCCCTAAGGCCCAATCAATGTTATTAGCCAGCCAGTTACCAAAGCGCCCATGTTTGATGTGTTCAGGATACCAGTTGATTTTCTCGTTCAGAGCAACCATTTGCTCTTTGAACTGGCTGGTGCGGATGTACCAGGTGGGGCGAGCATAATACAGCAAGGGGGTAGAACAACGCCAGCAGAAGGGATAGGTATGCGTGTAGGTTTCGGCGCGTAACAATAGCCCACGGCGGCGTAAGTCCTCGGTAATTTCGGGGTCGGCATCTTTGACGAATTTACCGGCCCATGGGCGCACCTCGGGGATGAAAGCACCTTCTTCATTGACGGTCATCAGGATAGGCAAGTCGTATTCCAGCGCTGCGCTCATATCCTCTGCGCCGAAGGCAGGTGCCATATGCACGAGGCCGGTGCCCTCTTCGGTGGTTACGAAATCGCCCAAAACGACGTAATGGGCGGGTTTATCCACCGGGAGGAAAGTGAACAACGGGTGATAGCGTTTACCCTTCAACTGGTGCCCTTTCATTTTGGCAATCACGGTAATCGGCTCATCTCCGAATACGCGTGAAACCAGCGGTTCGGCCAGGATCAGGCGTTCTTTACCATTTTCTGGAGTTTTGCGTTCAATGACCGCATAGTCTACGTCCGGGTGGGCGGCTACAGCTACGTTGGCGGGCAGGGTCCAGGGCGTGGTTGTCCAGATCAATAAGGACGTCCCGGGTTCGTCCACCAGAGGTAGGCGCACATAAACCGAGGGATCGGTGGCTTCATCGTAACCGAGAGCAACCTCATGATCCGAAAGCGGCGTGCCACAGCGCGGGCAGTAGGGGACGACCTTGAAACCCTGATAGAGTAGATGGCGTTCCCAGAAGTTTTTCAGAATCCACCATACCGATTCAATGTAATCGTTGGTGTAGGTGATATACGCAGCGTCCAGGTCAACCCAATAGGCGATGCGTTCGGTGAGTTTCTCCCACTCGCGAATGTAGGTGAAGGCTGATTTGCGGCAGAGTTCATTGAAGCGGGCAATCCCATAGGCTTCAATTTCCCGCTTGGTGTTAAACCCCAGTTGTTTTTCCACTTCAATCTCGACCGGGAGACCGTGAGTGTCCCATCCTCCGCGGCGAATGACGTGAAAGCCGCGCATAGTTTTATAGCGGGGAAAGACGTCCTTGAACGCGCGCGCCAGGACATGATGTACGCCAGGCTTGCCATTAGCGGTGGGAGGCCCTTCGTAGAAGACATATTCCGGCTGGCCTTCTCGTTGGCGCAGGGTTTCGTGGAAAATATCATGCGTTTTCCAAAAACGTAGGATGGACTCCTCAAGCGCGACGATATCGAGTTTCGGTGAGATGGGTCGGAACATACGCTACTCCTCTAATAACTTTGGGTTTGATCTCTCCGAAAATGAGATGATATCTAAACAAAACCCCTCTCTCCACTTCAGGGACGAGAGGGGTTCTCGCGGTACCACCCTGATTCCTGCCCGCAGGCAGGCACTCTACCAGGTACGCCCGGTTTTCCCGTTGATACCTGCGCCCTGGGTAACGGCTGGCGAGGCCGGCGCCCTTACTGACGAACCCTCTGGTCCGCGTTCAGTTTGCAGCTCCGGAAGGATTTTCGGCTCACCGATCTGCCCCGGCTCACACTCTCCCGGGTTCGCTGACAGCCTCGCATGAGCCTACTCGTTTCCATCGTCGCTTTTCGGATGTGCAAATTATGCCACGAAGTGGGCAAAAAATCAACCGCCGACAGGGTTTCGGGGTGAGGGGATCAAAGTATAATCAAAAGTAACCATGCTCCACGTCCCCTTAATTTTCGCATAGATATAAGTTTTTGTAAGGAAGTGAGGCTGATCCATGAGGATTTTGATTATTGGCGGCAGTGGTTTTATCGGGCGGGCGTTGATCGGGCGCTTGCTGGAAATGGGGCACGAGGTCAGTGTTCTGAGCCGCCGTCCTCAGGCGGTGCGCTTGCCGTCGGCAGTGACCGTGTATCCCTGGGATGGACGCCACGGCGCTCCATGGGCGGATGTGCTGGCTGAGATGAACGCGGTAGTCAATTTGGCCGGGGCAAATTTAGGGGCTGGCCGCTGGACACCACAACGCAAGCAAGAGTTTCTCACCAGTCGCGTTTGGAGTGGTGAAGCGGTCGTGGAAGCCTTCTCTCTAGCCTCCCACAAACCTTTGGTCTTGCTGCAAGCCTCGGCAGTGGGGTATTATGGACCCTGCGGCAATGAGATCATCACCGAAGATGCGCCTCCGGGCAAGGATTTTCTAGGTCAGCTCTGCGTGCAATGGGAGGCCAGCACCCAGCCTGTTGAGGCTTGGGGGGTTCGGCGAGTGCTCTTGCGCACCGGGATTGTCCTGGCGAAGGACAGCCTGGCGCTGAAGCGTCTGGTACTGCCCATTCGCTGGGGCGTAGGGGGACCGCTGGGGAGTGGCAAGCAGTGGATGCCCTGGATTCATATTGCCGATCAAATCGAGGCGATGCTCTTCCTGCTTCAGCATGAACAAGCCCGGGGACCGTATAACCTTACAGCGCCAAATCCTGTGCGCAACGTAGATTTTGGGCGAACACTGGCTCGAGTCATACGCCGCCCTTTCTGGCTCCCGGTTCCGGCGTTGATCTTGAGATTGCTTTTAGGAGAAATGAGTACCATGGTGCTAGATGGGCAACGAGCTGTCCCGCACCGACTTTTAGAGTTGGGTTACCGTTTTAGGTTTGAAAATTTGGAATCAGCGCTGCGTGACCTGTTGGCTTCGTGATGTCCTCCGAGATTTAGGTATAATTAACCAACCCCTGGAGGACGTGGCTATGAACATTGATGAGCAAGTTGCACTTTTGATGCAAGGTACTGAATACGGCGACGAGGCGCTCAAACAGGCTATGGCGGCGGAGTTGCGCGAACGGCTGATCGAGGCGCAGCAGGAAGGCCGACCGTTGCGGGTCTATTGTGGTTATGATCCACGCAAGGCGGATTTACATCTTGGTCATACAGTCACCATGCGCAAGTTACGCCAGTTTCAGGATCTGGGGCATGAGGTTACTTTTTTGATCGGAAATTTTACCTCGCTCATCGGCGATCCTTCCGACAAAGACAAATTGCGCCCTCGCCTCACCCCGGAAGAGATTGAAGAAAATGCGCGCACCTACGCAGAGCAAGCCTTCCGCATCTTGGATCCGACCAAGACTAAGATTCGCTATAACGCGGAGTGGCTCTCGAAACTCTGCCTGGCGGATATGATCCCACTAGCCGCTAATTTTACCCTCCAGCAGTTCTTGACCCGTGAAAACTTCCGCCTGCGCTGGGAGCGCGGCGATCCTATTTACCTGCATGAGACCTTTTATGCCATTATGCAAGGCTATGATGCCTATATGCTCAAGGCCGATGTGCAGGTTGGCGGCACCGATCAATTATTCAATATCGTCACGGCAGCGCGCAAAATAATGACCTTCCTTGGTGCCAAACCTAATATCGCCATCATTATGGGGATTTTACCTGGAACCGATGGCGTAGTTAAGATGAGTAAGTCTTTGGGGAATCATATTCCTATTAACACCACGGCTGAGGACATGTATGGTAAAGTGATGAGCATCCCCGATTTTGTGATGCCCACCTATGCCAAACTGGTCACGCGCTGGTTGCCGGATGAAGTAGCAGCGTTCGAGAAGGCATTGGCCGATGGCACTTTGCATCCGCGCGATGCCAAGATGAAACTGGCCTTTGAAATTACGGCCAACTTCTATGGCGAAGAAGCGGCGCAGCGTGCTCAAGAGGCGTTTGTGCGCCTGTTCCAGAAACGCGATTTGCCCGAAGAGATTCCCGAATTCCATGCCGAAGCGGGGCAAAGCGTGTTAGATATTTTAGTGAATGCCCAGTTGGTCAAAAGCAAGAGTGAGGGCCGTCGCCTGATTGAGCAAAAAGGGGTGCGCCTGGATGGCCAGGTTTTGACTGATCCTAACGCGCCGATCCCGTATCCTGGTGTCTTGCAGGTGGGCAAACGTCAATTCTTGAAAGTGGTTTTCTGAACGTATTGTAAATGCAATTCTGGGACGGAGTCCAATGTCTGATTTACCGCTGGTCATTGAAAACCTCACCTTCCGTTATCGCAGCCGTAGCGAACCGGCGATCCGCAATATTAACCTGAGCGTGCAACCTGGCCAAGTCGTGCTGATCGCTGGCGCCAGTGGGTGTGGCAAGACAACCTTGATCCGCTGTATTAATGGCTTGATCCCGCGCAGTTATAAAGGGGAACTGACAGGGAGCATTCGCATTTTTGGGCAGGATACGCGCGGACTATCACTCGCGCGCATCTCTCAAATGGTGGGTACTGTGTTGCAGGACCCTGAACGCCAGATTCTGGGTTCACGGGTGATCAATGAAGTGGCGTTTGGTCTGGAAAACCTGGGCTTACCCCGCGAGGAAATCCTCCAACGCGCCCATGAGGCCTTGGAGCGGTTGAAAATTACCCATTTACGCGACCGTGAAACGTTTAATCTTTCGGGCGGGGAGAAACAGAAGGTGGCTTTGGCCGGGGTGTTGGCGATGCGCCCGGGGATTTTGCTCTTGGATGAACCCCTGGCCAGCCTGGATCCGGCTAGTGCTCAAGATGCGCTGAGTATGATTCGCCAATTGGCGGATGAAGGAATGACCATTATCCTGATCGAGCATCGCGTTGAAGATGTATTGACCATTCATCCTGAGCGCGTGCTTTATATGAGTGATGGCGAAATTAAATTTGATGGCACGGCCGAGCAGCTGGTGGATTATGTGGACTTCCGTGAGATCAAACTCCCTGCGCGCATGGTCTTAGATTTGGCGGCACGCACCTCCCCTCCGTCTACGCCGGAGTGGTTGCCCAGCGTGCGCGAAGGGCCGCGGGAGCCGTTGGTAGAATTTCAGGATGTGCATTTTGGATATGAAACCGAGACCGAGGTCTTACATGGGATTAATTTGGCGATTTACCGGGGTGATGTGATTGCGGTATTAGGCCCTAATGGTGCCGGCAAGACGACGCTGGTTAAGCATGCGATCGGTTTGCTCAAGCCCAAGTGGGGACGAGTGCTGATCCGCGGGCGGGATACCCGTCAGATGAGCGTCGCTGAAATTGCCAGTACCCTGGGGTATGTTTTCCAAAGCCCAAGCCACATGCTTTTTGCACCTACCGTCTATGAAGAACTGGCATTTGGGCCGAAAAACCTTGATCATGATCCCGAAACCATTCGAAAGGAGGTGATGGAGGCGATCCAGATTGTGAACTTGACAGGCTATGAGCAGACTCCACCGCTCTCGATGTCCTTTGGACAGCAGAAACGTGTCAGTATCGCCGCCATCCTTTCGATGCGCTCGCGTATCCTGGTCATGGATGAACCCACCGCCGGGCAGGATTACAAAAATTACATTAATTTTATGGATTCCATTCTTCAAATGCCTGGCTTTGAGGCGATCCTTTTCATTACCCATGACATTGATGTGGCCATCCGTTATGCCAATCGCGTGCTTTTGGTCAGCAATGGACAGGTGGTGGCGGATGGCGCGCCCGAAGACGTGTTAAGTGACCTGGAGCGGTTGGAAGCCTGCCGCCTGGTTCCAACGTCGTTGTTGCGCCTGAATCTGGAATATCTACCTGCGACCCATCGTTTTCTCAGCGCAGAAGCGCTGGCCCATTTTTCACTGGCTCGATAAGGAGGAGCAAAGATGGATAAGCGTTTGCGATCAATTCTTTTCTCGCTGATCGGTGTGTTGGTCTTCTTCCTGTTGATTGTCTGGATTGGTGGGTTGATTAACCCCAACCTGCAACTGGATGAGACCGGCGTGTTACGCTTTGTTTTTGTTGGGATTGGCCTCTTGATTGTTTTCATCATTTACGCCCTGACCCGTCAAAGCCCGGTCTGGGACGTGGGCACCCGCGAAGTCGTTTACATGGCTATTGGGGCGGCACTCTATGCGGTGCTCTCCTTCCTCTTCAATGGTACGGTGTTCGCGGTGCCCTCGGTCAGCCAGGTGGCGCTACGCCCGGCGATTGCCATCCCGATGTTCTTCGGCTATGCCTTTGGTCCGGTGGTGGGGTTCTTTAGCGGTGCGGTAGGGAACATGTTCGGTGATGCCCTGACCGGCTTTGGCCTTTCACCGCAGTGGAGCATCGGTAATGGTCTGGTTGGTTTCGTCGCTGGCCTGGTACACCTTTTCAAAGACAAGAAGCGCAGCGTGGATGCGGTTTTGATTGCCAGCGCTTTGCTGGCTGCCCTGGCGACGGTGATCTTCTTTGTCAATCGCAACGTGCCCAACATGATGTTCTTTGATCCCGAAGCCGGCATTTTTGGCGATGCGACGATCAGCCTCTTTGCGGGTCTCTCGGCGGTGGTCGGTTTTGTGTTGGTGTTGTTGGTGCGTTTCCTATTTGGCCAGAATCTGGATGTGGTGGCGGCAGTGACCTGGAGCCTTCTGGGCAATTTCCTGGGCATTGGCTTTGCGGCCATTTCGGATATCTGGATTAATGGCTATCCGCCGGCTGTAGCCATCGTTGGTGAATTCCTGCCCGCAGCGGGGCCGAATGCGATCTTTGCCGCCATTTTGGTGCCTTTGCTGGTTGTAGCGTTTGCTTCGGTGCAACGCCAAACCGGACGGTGAATTTTAGGTCGGGGGGCAGACCACGATTCACCAGTCTGCCCCCCAATAAGGAGAAAGTGAGCCTTTATGCTGGTTACCTGGCGCTACCGACCGCGTAAATCCCTAATTCAGAGTTTTGATCCCCGAGCCTGGATCATCTTCTTTCTTTGTTACATTGCCTGCACGGTACTCTTCTGGGATTTGCGTTACCTCTTGGTGCTCTTTGCGATGGCCTTGGTGGCCGTCTTCACCTCAGGAATTAAGTGGCATGAGATGCGGCGGGCCTGGCTGTTCATTGGCGGATTTATCTTGTTCTTTTCTTTTCTTACCCTACTTACCGGGCGGGGCGGGATTGAACTCTACAAGGAGGAGCATATCATCCGTCGCCTGAGCGCAGGTTTCACGCTTTTAGGTTGGCGCCCCACACTGGTCTTAAGCGCCGAGCGCATTGCCTATGCAGTGGCGATGATGGTGCGTGTGTTCAGCCTGGCCAGTATGACCATTCTCATCCCCTATTCGCTCAATCCTGCTCTGTACGGCGTCACGTTCCGCGGCCTGGGCTTACCGGACAAGGTGGCGTATGGCATGGATTTAACCATGCGTTTTATCCCCTCATTTGGGCGCGATTTTCAGTTGACCATGGATGCCCAGCGTGCGCGAGGCTATGAATTGGAAAAGATTTCCGGGGGCCTATTCGCTCAAGTGCGCAAACTGGCGCCTTTGATTGTGCCGGTCACCATTCACGCTATCGTGGCAAGCGAGGATATTATTGATGCCATGGATTTGCGTGCCTTTGGGGTTGGCCCACGCACTTGGGTGGATGAACTGCATTACCGTCCGCGTGATCGTGCCCTGATTGCGTTTGGTGTGGTGATGCTGTTGGTTTGTATTGCACTTTCACTGTGGGGGTTTGGCAAATTCTGGGTACCAGATTTCTTGCTCCGATTGGCGCAGTAACTTCCCGATCTTAAACTAACATGCCACCTGCATTCCCAGGTGGCGTATTTGCTTTACTGCCGTGAGCGCGAGTGATGATTCTCCGGCAAGCCCAGGATAATGGGCAGGCCGAGCATCATAATTCCGGCGCTAAGCCAATAGGTTGTGTGCAATCCAAAATGGTCACCCAGCCACCCAACACCTAACATGGCCAACGAGCCAACGACAAAATTTACAGCCATGAAGGCCCCATTGGCGAGGGCGCGTTGCTCGGGATAATGATCTTGAATTAATGCCATCAGGATGGGAGTCATAGAAAGCATTGTGGCTCCCAGTCCCAGCAGGGTAACTAGGCGAAGAATGAGGTTGGTCGTAACGAGAAATGCCACAGTGAAGACCTCCGCACCAATCCCGGCGATGAGGAGAACGGATTTACGCCCGAAGCGGTCACTCAGTGATCCACCCAGGAAGGCGCCACCAATGCCGGCAAATTCCATGATCGTGAGCGAGCCTCCTGCCAGCCACAACGTTGCTCCTTCTTCAGTCAGAAATGTGGGCAGGAAGGTAGAAAAAGCCACCTGGGCTAACGCGCGAGCCATAAGAAGCAAGCTGACTGGCAGCAACACGGGGCGTAGCAAGTGCCAGGCTTCGTGCCAGGGCAGTGGATCGGGCGCTTGTTGGGGTTGAGTAGGTACATCGCGCAGGTTCCAATAAACGGCAAGCGAGACCACGATCCCGATGACCATCAACCAGGGTAGGCGTTGCTGTCCCAAGCCCTGGACTGCCGCGACCGCAATGAGGGGGCCGAGGGTGCGCCCGAGTTCACCAGCTGCCATCCACAGGCTCATGCCCAGACCGAGCCGCGTGGCGGAGAGCCGCCCGGCAATAGCCGGGCCGATGGCGTGAAACCCGGCTGAAGAAAAGCCAACGATAAGCAGGAACACCATCGCCAGGGGATAGGTCGGTGCAGCCCCGACCAGGGACATCATAATCGCGGTAACCGCCGGACCGAGGAAGAGCAACAAGCG